>JAYVRO010000168.1:0-2092 GCA_043776165.1 Rubrivivax sp.
GAGGCCGATGAAGAGCGCTTGCTCGACACTTTGCGTCGCGCGCATCACGCTGAGGTCTTTCGCACTCTCGTGCGTGATGTGGAGGGCGAGATCACGGTCGAAGAAGTGGCTGACGATCTGTCAGCCTTGGCCGACGCGACGCTCGACATCAGCTTGCGCTGGGCCTGGCAACTCTTCAAACCGCGTCACCGTGAGGTGCCCGCATTGGCCGTTGTGGCCTACGGCAAGCTGGGTGGCAAAGAGCTGGGATACGGCAGCGACCTGGACGTGGTGTTTGTCTACGACGACCGCGACGAACCCGACAAGGACCGCGCGCTGGAGATCTATGGTGCTTTCGTGCGCAAGCTCATCACCTGGCTCACGCTGCGCACTGCGGCGGGTGAACTCTTCGACATCGACACCGCCTTGCGCCCCAACGGCAGCTCTGGCCTGCTCGTCACCTCGCTGAGCGCCTTTGAGCATTACCAGCGTGGCCGCGGCAGCAACACGGCCTGGGCCTGGGAACACCAAGCCATCACCCGTGCACGGTTTTGCGCTGGCAGTGCGGCCATGGCTCTACCGCTGGAAACCGTGCGCCGCGCTGTGTTGTGTGCGCCTCGTGACCGTGTTGCCCTGTGTGCCGAGATTGCCCACATGCGTGAACGGGTGCGCAAAGCGCATCCGGTGCGCAGCGAGCTTTTTGATGTGAAACACAGCGTTGGCGGCATGATGGATGTGGAGTTTGCGGTGCAAGCGCTGGTACTAGGAAATCGGCAATCGATGGACGGTTTGGATGACGGATTGACCGGCAAAAGCGTCAGCACTGACGACGGCGAGTCACATGAAACGTTGTTAGACAACGTCGGCAACATCGCGCTCTTGCGACGCGCCGAAACGAGCGGTTTGTTGCCTTTCGGCGTGGGGCAAGCGGCGGCGCAGGCTTACCGCGACTTGCGTCGCGTGCAGCATCAAGCGCGGTTGGACGAGCAGCCTACGCAAGTACCTGTCGACAGCTTGGCCACACAACGGCAAGCCGTCATCACTTTGTGGAAGTGCGTCTTCACTTGAACACCTACGGCAAGTTCTGGCTTTCCCTGTGTGCCGTCTTGGCGCTGGGCTCGGTGATTGGCTGGTTTGTGCCCGCGCCGTTGTGGGACTGGCAACCCGGCCTGGCCGCTAGCCAACCGTGGCGCTGGTGGACAGCCGCTTTTGTGCATTGGAGCGAACATCATATGTTGGCCAATCTGCTCGGTTTGGCTGTCGTGGCTGCGCTGGGCCGTGTGGCGCAAGTGCCTGGTGTCATAACGATGGCCTGGCTGGCCACCTGGCCACTGGTGCATTTGTGTTTGCTGGCGCAACCGGCGCTGGCGCATTACGGCGGCTTGTCGGGCATGCTGCACGCGGGCGTGGCCATCGTGGCCACCTTTGTAGCGGCTACGCGCACGGTCACCGCGCGTGGCGTGGCGCTGGCCATGCTTGTCGGCTTGATCGTGAAGGTTCTATCAGAAGCGCCGTGGAGCGGCCCGCTTTTGCAGGTCTCGGGCTGGGACATCGCGGTGGCGCCTTTGGCTCACGCCAGCGGTGTATTGCTGGGCATCGTGATGGCGCTGTTGGTGCTGGCTCGTGACGGGCACATCGGTCGCAGAGCGGATGAAACGCACCCTGTGTCCAATTTGTCCGAGTTGTCCGATGCGCGCGGCGCCGCCAACGCGCCCGCCGCCGATGCCGCCGATCAAGGGCGCGGCAACACATCAACCACATCAAACCAGTTGGACCAGAACAGGGGTCTGCGGTAGCCGACGACCCAGGGCTGGGTGAGATTGACTTCGGCCAGATGGGTGCGCAACTTGTAGGGCATCCAGGCAGCGGTGAGGCGCTTGGCCTCGAAGAACGTCGCCTCGCGGGCCGGGCCATCCGGCAGGGCCAGCAGCTCAGCTATCAGTGCATTCATTTGCGGCAAGTCAAAGCGCGACAAATTGATGCCGCCGCTGGCCGCCCCGTCATAGCGCAAGAGTCCTTGCAGACCGTCGGGTGAACTGGCCCGCCCACTCACACTCCACATCATCAGCTTGCCCGCGCGCGCGGCCTTGTACTGCTCGGGCCACTGCGCTGG
>JAYVRO010000169.1:0-6742 GCA_043776165.1 Rubrivivax sp.
CAGGCCGTCGACGATGTGACCAGTGAGCATGATGTGCTTTTGCACTTCGTAAAACTTCTTGGCCTCGATGGTGGTGAGCGGGTTTTCTTGCGCGTCCACGGTGCCGTTTTGCAAGGCCAGGTAGACCTCGGCAAAAGCGATGGGTGTCGGGTTGGCGCCGCAAGCCTCGGGCGTGGCGCGGTAGGCCGGCACGTCGGGCACACGGATCTTCAGGCCCTTCATGCCGGCGCAGTCCGTGAAGGCTTTTTGGCTCGTGGTGTGGCGCGCACCGTAATAGGTGTAGGCGGTCATCTGAATGCCGGTCTTGGCACGAAAGCCGTCCACCATCTCTTTGAAGACATCGCTCTTGCTGTAAGCCAGCAAGTGGTCGCCGTCGCGAAAGATGAAGGGGTAGTACGCGATGCCCAGGCGCGGGTAACTGCGCGCGGCAAAGCTCGGGCCCGAGATGATCATGTCTACCGTACCGAGCTGCAGGCCCTGGTTGATGTCGGTCTCTTTGCCCAGGCTGCTGGCGGGGAAGACCTGGATGTCGAACTTGCCATTGCTGCGCTTTTTGATCTCTTCAGCGGCCCACACCGACTGTGTGTGATAGGGCTCGCTGGTCTCGTAAACATGGGCCCACTTGAGCTTGGTTTGGGCTTGTGCCGTTATGGCAACTGCGCCCACGGCAGTGAGGGCGGTCAGGGCGATCAACGACTTCAAGAGACTGCGCTTCATGGGGTTTCCTTTGTGGACACGGCCTGGGGCCAAGGTGTGCAAAAGGTTAGCCCATGCGCGCGCGAAGGGGCCCTGCGACAAACCCTGCCGATGCGCGTGTCATGCCAGAACGCGGCCCTGTGGACCTAGGCAAAGGTTTCGGTATCGACTTCGCTGGTGGCCTGCACGTTGTAGCGCGCGCCGCTCACGGTGTGCTGGTTGATGAGGGCGTCGACCCGGACCAGCACTTCGGGGCTGAGCGCCACCTGGGTGGAGGCCAAATCTTCTTGCAAGTGCGCAGTGCTCGTGGTGCCCGGGATCGGGATCACATGCTCACCGCGGGTCAACAACCAAGCCAAGGCCAATTGCGCAGGTGTGCAGCTGGCTTCACGCGCCAGCAGCCGATAGGCCGGCAGCAGGGCCAGGTTTTTGCTGTAGTTCTCAGGTGCAAAACGCGGCATGCCTTTGCGGATGTCTTTGTCAGTGAGCACGCTGGCATCAGGCAAACCATCGGCCAAAAAGGCACGGGCCACGGGGCTGAACGCGACGAAGGCGGCGCCGATGTTTTTGCAAAGTTCAAGCACAGCGATTTCCGCGTTGCGACTCCACAGCGAGTACTCGGTTTGCACGGCGCTGATGGTGTGCACAGCATGGGCGCGCTTCAGTGTTGTGGCCGACACCTCACTCAGGCCCAGCAGGCGCACTTTGCCTGCGCGCACCAAGTCGCTCATGGCGCCCACGCTGTCTTCGATGGGTACTTTTTTGTCCCAGCGGTGCAGGTAATACAGATCGATGACATCGGTTTGCAAACGCTTCAGGCTGTCTTCACAGTTGCGCCTGATGGTCTCAGGGCGACCATCAATCACACGCTTGACGCCATCGTCAAACTGCACACCGGCCATGCCACCCTTGCTGGCCAAAGTAAAGCGCGAACGATGGGCTTTGAGTGTGCGGCCGACCAGCGTTTCGTTCGCACCAAAACCGTAGAGCGCAGCGGTATCAAAAAGCGTGACGCCACTGTCCAGGGCGGTGAGCAAGAGGCGCTCGGCGTCGGCCGTGGGCGGCGGCGCGCCGTAGGCATGGCTGAGGTTCATGCAACCCAGGCCAATGGGGGCGACGTTAAAAGTGCCAATGCGGCGTGTGCTCATGGGTCGGATGTCAAACCTTGGTTGAAACGCTGGTTGAAAGTTCTCAGCCGAACTGTTGCTCCATCGCATGCAGCACCTCATAACAAGGCAGCACTTGCGCCAAGTTCGAATTGGGTTCGCGGCCCTCACGGATGGCCGCAAAAAACTCGCGATCTTGAAGTTCGATGCCGTTCATCGACACGGCCACTTGGCTGACGTCGATCTTTTCTTCTTTGCCAGTGAACAAATCGTCGTAACGCGCCAGGTACGTGCCGGTGTCGCCGATATAGCGGAAGGTCGTGCCCAGCGGGCCATCGTTGTTGAAGCTCAGGCTCAGTGTGCAGATCGCGCCACTGGCCGTTAACAACTGAATTGACATGTCCATGGCAATGCCCAACCCCGGGTGGATAGGTCCCTGCAGCACGTTGGCTTTGACAATGGGACTGCGCGTTTGGTAAGCGAACAAGTCCACTGTGTGCGCGGCGTGGTGCCACAGCAAGTGATCGGTCCAGCTGCGCGCCTGGCCCAGGGCGTTCATGTTGGTGCGGCGGAAAAAGTAAGTCTGAACGTCCATTTGCTGGATGTTGAATTCACCAGCGGCGATTTTGTTGCGCACCCATTGGTGGCTCGGGTTAAAGCGCCGCGTGTGGCCGCACATGGCCACCAGTCTGGTTTGTTTTTGCACCTCAAGTGCAGCGCGTGCACCGGCCAGCGTGTCGGCCAGGGGGATCTCCACCTGGACATGTTTGCCCGCCATCAAACAGGCCACGGTTTGCTCGGCGTGCATTTGTGTGGGTGTGCACAAGATGACGGCGTCCACCTCTTTGATGGCTAGGCTGTCGGCCAGGTTGGTGGTGGCGTGTTTGATGCCGTACTTGGCGGCGATCTCTTGTGTCTTGGGCAGCTCGCGGCCAACCAATGAGATGACCTGAACGTTAGTTATGTTCTTGATGCCGTCCAGGTGTTTGCTGCCAAAAGCGCCAGCACCCGCCAGGGCTACTTTGATGGTCATGTGTTCTCCAAGATGAGGTGGCCCACCGCGGTGTTGGACGCGGGCACGTGATAGAAGCGATGCAACACTTTGGGCGGCCGCGCCGACATGGCGCCGCGCGCGATGAACCACATCACGAGCTCGATGCCTTCGCTGCCGGCCTCACGCACGTAGTCGATGTGCGGGGTTTTGGCCAGCGTCTCGGGGTCGGCAATCAAGCCGTCCAAAAAACGCTTGTCAAAGTCTTTGTTGATGAGCCCCGCGCGCGGACCTTGCAATTGGTGGCTCATGCCGCCCGTGCCCCAGATGTGCACGTTGAGCGGTTCATCAAAACTCTCGACCGCCTTGGCAATGGCGCGCCCCAGGTTAAAGCAGCGCATGCCCGAAGGCACGGGGTATTGCACGACGTTCACGGCAAATGGGATCACGGGGCAGGGCCACTCAAATTTGTCGGCCGACGGTTGGCCGCACATCAAGCTGAGCGGCACCGTGAGGCCGTGGTCCACGTCCATTTTGTTGACGATGGTCAAATCGAAATCTTGCTGGATCACGCTTTGCGCGATGTGCGCTGCCAGCTCCGGGTGGCCCTTCACGACAGGCACTGGGCGCGGCCCCCAGCCTTCGTCAGCAGGCTTGAACTCAGCTGCCGTGCCGATGGCAAATGTGGGAATCATTTCCAGGCTGAAAGCGGTGGCGTGGTCATTAAAAACCAGGAATATGACGTCGGGCGGGTTGTCGCGCATCCACTGTTTGGAAAATTCGTATCCCTTGAAAAGCGGCTGCCAGTACGGTTCGTGTGTCTTGCCCATGTCGAGCGCAGCGCCAATCGCGGGCACGTGGGAGGTGAAAACGCCGTGCGTGATGTGGGCCATCTCAAGTGCTCGCTTTTGTGCCCGCGCTGCCGCCTGCCGAGCCTTGCGGCTGGTGATGGGCTTGCGCGTCGCCATCTTCACCTACAAAACGATTCCCCACCACCGAGCGCCCGCCCTTGATCATCATGTTGCGGTATTCGTCTTCGGTCAAACCCGTCATGCTGCCGGCCATTTGCTGAAAGCTCTTGCCATCGGTGGCACCGATCTTGGCCAAGAAGTAGATGTTGCCGCCAGCGGCAATGCAGCGGTTCAAGTCGCGTGTCAGCACACCTTGTTTTTGCTCTTCGCTCATGGGCCACTCGTCCAGGTAATCTCGCTCGTTAGCTTTGAAGCGTGAGCGGTTCTCGGCCCTCATGAGTGACATGCAAAACTGGTTCAGATGGAAGCCCTTGCGCGATTGTTCGGCGTCAAAAACGGTTGTGCCCGGTACGTCCAAATAGGGTTTATCCAAGGCCATGGGGGCAATCCTTCAGGGCAGGCATCGAAAGCTCGTGGCTTGGTTGATATCACCGCCTTGATAACGCGGCACCAAGGGCCATTCGCACAGGGGGCGCGTGCGTTGCGTGGTGAAAGGTGGTTTGACGTTTTGCTCTGACAACTGCAAGTTAACTGGCGCTTTGCCGCTTTCCACCCAGTCAACCAACACGTCCATCATGTCGACATTGCCAGGGCCGCCGCTGCCCACATGGTCAACATTGGGCGCCGTGTAAAGGCGCATGAAATCTGCCGTTCTGGCTTTGCCCAGGGTCTTTTGCACAGCCTCGAAATACTGAATGCCAGCATACGGGCTTTGCGCGTAGTCGGCCATGTTTTCCAGCATCACCAAGCGGCCACCGTGGGCATGGAAGGCGCTGAGATCGGGGTTGGTGCTGTCCATCAAGGCCGAGACTTCGCGCACTCGTGCGGCCATGTCTTCGGCCCTCAATGTACGCACGTCGGCTTGGCCGTTGCGCGCATAAAAGTACTGCAAAGCGCCGCTGCCGTAGAACCAGGCGATGCCATTGTTAGGGAGAGGCGGTTGCGTGGGCGCCGCGCCACCCAGCCACCAGGCTGACCAGCCACCGGTGGGGCCAAACGCAGGCGCGCCTTCGCCTGATACGCCGTAGCCCGGGTACTCGGTCACGCCGTTGGCGAGTGCAAAAGGTATGCGCAAGGGGGAGTGGAATGTGCGCACGGCGGCCACCTGGCCGTCGTTCAGACAGGTGTCGGGGTGTTGACGGGGCAGGCAGCGCAATTGACTAACGTCAAACTTTGCCTTGCAGGCCACGGCGTCGCCCACGATGCCGTCTTTCAGGCCGTCTAACTCATCGCAAGTGACCAGCACGGCGTCATGCACGAGCTTGACTTGGGCGGGGCGCAGCCAGTTGTCACCCATGCTGGCTATGCCGTTGCGTGCGCCCATGAACTGCAAGCCCGTCCAGTTGATGACGGGCACGCGGCTGAAGATGCCGTTGAAGTCTGCCGGGTAGCGTTGCGCCATGGTCAGGCCTTCGCGCCCACCTTCGCTGCTGCCCACAAAGTAGAGCCTTTGTGGCGCGCGGCCGTAGGCGCGTTTCATGAGTTCCACCGACACATCACGCACCTTTTTGTACGAGGCATGTGCAAAGTTAACAAGCGCCTCGTCGTTCAACGCAAAGGTCTGCGGCGGCTTGCCTGGTTCGTTTTGGTGGCCACTGTCGGTACCGACGGTGACAAAACCCCGTGCCAACGGTGCGGCCTTGTCGTAAGGCGCTGCGGGCACCAAACCGAGAGCGCTGATGAGCACGCCGTTGAAACCACCACCGCCGTACTGCACCGAGCGGCCATTCCAGGCCACGGGCAGGTTGATTTGAAAGTTGATGAGCGGTGCGGTCGGGTCCAGCGGCGCGATGTTACCCAGCACCTTGCAGTACTCGGGCGTGGTCGGCGTGATGGTGGCCGCAGGCGTGGGGCCACGCTCGACGGTGCTGAGCGGGCTGGCTGCCATCAGCGTGGCGCTGGAGATGCTGGCACTGCCGCTGGGCACACCGATGGCGCCGGCTGGAATGCTGCTGCCCACGAGCGCAGCGCAACCGGCTTTAACGTCGCGCAGCGGTGCAAGGCCCGGCGTGCTGCAGGCTTGCAAAAGTACGGTGGTTGTCAGCACACTGGCCAACAGAAGAGGCTTGTTTGAAGTTGTCATGAACGTGTCTCCTCGGGCCAATAAAGGCGCATGGGGTTGTCGACCAAAAGCTTGCGTTGCTGCTCGGCACTGGGTGCGATGTGTGGGATGAAATCAACCAACAAGCCGTCGTCGGGCATGTGGTCTTTGAGGTTGGGGTGAGGCCAGTCGGTGCCCCACAGGACGCGGTCGGGGAATTGGCTCACGATGCGCTGGGCAAAGGGCAGCACATCGCGGTAGGCCGCTTGTTCACCGCTCAGCGCGCGTGGGCCTGTGACGGACAAACGTTCCGGGCAACTCACCTTGCTCCAAACGTTGGCATGCTCGTGCATGAAGCGCTCAAAGAGCGCGAACTCGGGGCCATCAACGGGCTTGCTCACGTCAGGGCGGCCCATGTGGTCAACCACCACGGTGGTGGGCAAGGCGGTAAAAAAGCTCCACAGCTCAGGCAAGTCAACGGCTTCAAAGTAGATCACCACGTGCCAGCCCAAGGGCGCTATGCGCGCAGCAATGTCGAGCAGTTCATCTTTGGGCGTGAAGTCGACCAAGCGTTTGACGAAGTTGAAGCGCACACCGCGCACACCGGCAGCGTGCATGGTTTGCAGCTCGGTGTCGGTGATGCTGCGCTGGATGGTGGCGACGCCACGCGCTTTGCCCTGGGCGGCAACACAGGCGTCCATCATGGCGCTGTTGTCGGCCCCATGGCAGGTGGCTTGCACGATGACATTACGCGAAAAGCCGAGGTGGTCGCGCAGTGCAAAAAGCTGCCCCTTGCTGGCGTCGCAGGGTGTGTACTTGCGCTCAGGCGCGTACGGGAACAGCGCGCCCGGGCCGAAGACGTGGCAGTGCGCGTCAACACTGCCGGGGGGCAACCGAAAGTGCGGTTGGGCAGGGCCGCTGAACCAGTCCAACCAGC
>JAYVRO010000170.1:0-2084 GCA_043776165.1 Rubrivivax sp.
TCTTGCAGCACCGCATGGTCGAGATGACCATCCACACCGAACAGGCGCGTTCGATGGCCATCCTGGCGGCCAACCGCGTGGATGCCGGCGGGGACGCCAAAGAACGTGGGCGTGCGGTGTCTGCCGCCAAGGTGAAGATCGCCGACGCGGCACGTGTCGTCAGCCAGGAATCGGTTCAGTTGCATGGCGGCATGGGCATGACCGAAGAGTTGAAGATTTCGCACACCTTCCGCCGCTTGACCATGGCGGCGCAGCGTTTTGGTGATGCTGACCATCATCTCGAACGGTACGCCGCTCTGACCTGATCTGGTCTGATCCAACACTTGCCTTTCAATCGAGGAAACACATGTCCGAAGCGCTATCAGGCAAGGTCGCCATCATCACGGGCGCAGGCTCGGGCATCGGTCGTGCCAGTGCCCTGCTGTTCGCCAGCGAAGGTGCGCGCGTGGTGTTGGGCGACAAGACTGACGCCGTGCATGCCACGGCCCGTGCGGTGGTCGAGGCCGGCGGCCAAGCCACTGCGGTGCAGATGGACGCGGGGCTGGAGGCCGATGTAGCCGCCATCGTGGCCAAGGCCATCAGCACTTATGGCCAGCTCGATGTGGCCTTTGCCAATGCCGGTATTTCTGGTGGTTTGGCCAGCGTATTTGACCTCACACCCGAAGCCTGGACCGAGGTCTTGCGGGTCAACCTCATCGGCCCGTGGTTGATGGTCAAACATGCCGGCAAGGCCTTGGCCGATGCGGGCAAGGGCGGCTCGATCATTTGTACTGCATCGGTGGCAGGCATTCGCTCTGGTGCGGGTGGGCCGGCGTATTCGGCGTCCAAAGCAGGGGTCATCAACCTCGTGCAAGTCTCGGCGCAGCAACTCTGTGAGACGGGCGTGCGTGTGAACGCGATTTGCCCCGGCCTGACAGAAACCGGCATGACGCGGCCCACCTTTGATTACGCCAAAGACAAGGGCGTGACGCACAAACTCGGGCGGCTGAACCCGCTGCGCCGTGCCGCCCAACCTGAAGAGTTAGCACAGGTGGCGCTCTTTTTGGCATCGGAGCAATCGAGTTATGTCAATGGTCAAGCCATTGCCGTGGACGGTGGTCTGTCCAGCTCGCATCCGGTGACGCGCCAGTTGCCCGGGCAAACCGCTGTTTGAAGCAGTGCCACACAAATGACCACGCCGACACAAACAACGCCCGCTGGTCTGGCCAGCATCGAAGCCACCACGGCCATGCTGGCCAGTGCTGGTTACATCGCCACGCGGCAAATTTCTACCGCTGTCTACTTGGCCCACCACTTGCGTAAGCCAGTGTTGATTGAAGGCCCGGCAGGCGTGGGCAAGACCGACTTGGCGGTGTCGCTGGCGCGCGCCCTGAGCTTTTCGCTCATTCGTTTGCAGTGTTATGAAGGCCTCGACGACAGCAAGGCGTTGTACGAATGGAAGTACGGCAAACAGTTGCTCTACACGCAAATCCTGAAAGAAAAGATTGGCCAGTTGGTCGAAAAAACCGACTCGCTCAAAGGTGCTTTTGACAAGCTTGCAGGTTTTCAAGACCTCTTTTTTTCGCGTGATTTTTTAGAGCCCCGACCACTGCTGCAAGCCATGGAACAACAAGGCGGCAGCGTGCTGCTGATTGACGAAGTGGACAAGGCCGAAGAGGCTTTTGAAGCCTTGCTGCTGGAGGTCTTGTCTGACTACCAGATCACCATCCCCGAGATCGGCACCATCCGCGCCCAAGTGCCGCCGCTGGTGATCCTCACCTCCAACAACACGCGCGAGTTGGGTGATGCCTTGAAGCGGCGTTGCCTGCACCTTCACATTGGCTATCCCGACGCAGCGCTGGAGCGCCGCGTGCTGCGCGCGCGCGTTCCTGAAGTCGCCGAGCAGCTCTTGGTGCAATTGGTGGCCTTTGTCCAAAGTGTGCGTGCCACCAACATCCGCAAACCGCCTTCGGTGGCCGAGTCGGTGGACTGGGCACGCACGCTGCTGCTGCTGCACGCGCCAGCGCTCGAAGAGGCCATGGTGCGCGACACGCTCAACGTGCTGCTCAAACGCGAAACCGACATCGCCGAAGTGAGCCCGCAAG
>JAYVRO010000171.1:0-6689 GCA_043776165.1 Rubrivivax sp.
AGCAACCGCGACATCAATGCCTTGCTCAATGACCGTGAAATGGCCGAGCGCATTGGCACCATGGGTCCACTGGTGGACGGCAGCATGGGCCCCGAGGCCGTGGGTGCGTTCTTGCGCGCCGAGGCACAACGCTGGCAGGCAGTTGTCAAAGAGATCGGTGTGCTGCCGGAATGACGCAGTACGTCGTGTGAAACGCTAAAAACCTTCTTCTACCAACTCGGCCGCGCGGATCAAAGCCCGCGCTTTGGCTTCGGTTTCTTGCCATTCCAGCTCAGGGATCGAATCAGCCACGATGCCCGCCGCCGCCTGCACGTACAGCACCTGGTCTTTGATGATGCCGGTGCGGATGGCGATGGCCACGTCCATGTCGCCCGCAAAACTGAGGTAACCACAAGCGCCGCCGTAGATGCCGCGTTTGACGGGCTCCAACTCGTCGATGATTTCCATGGCGCGTACTTTTTGCGCACCCGTCAAAGTGCCCGCTGGGAAGGTGGCACGCAGCACATCGAGGTTGCTCATGCCGTCTTTGAGCAGCGCTTCGACGTTGCTCACGATGTGCATGACGTGCGAGTAGCGCTCGACGACAAAAGCCTCGGTCACCTTCACACTGCCGGTTTTGGCGATGCGGCCCACATCGTTGCGCGCCAAATCAATCAGCATCAAATGTTCGGCGCGCTCTTTGGGGTCGGCTTTGAGCTCGGCTTCCAGCGCCTTGTCCAGCTCGGGCGTGGCGCCGCGCGGGCGCGTGCCCGCCAGGGGCCGAATCGTCACTTTTTCGCCCTCGGCCGTGTGCTCTTGTCGCACCAAGATTTCGGGCGATGCGCCCACGATGTGGAACTCACCCATGTCGTAGTAGTACATGTAAGGTGAAGGGTTAAGCGAGCGCAACGCGCGGTACAGCGAAAGCGGGCTTTCGGTAAAACGCTTCTGCAAACGCTGGCCAATTTGCACTTGCATCATGTCGCCTGCGGCGATGTACTCCTTGGCTTGCTGCACGGCCGCCAAATAGTTGGCTTTGGCAAAGTGGCGCTCGACGACATGCGCCGCGCCGCGCTTGACCGGCGGGGCCGTCACGCTCGTTTGCAGCTTGTCGTTCAGTTCGGCCAAGCGGCGTTTGGCGTGCGAAAACGCCTCGGGTTTGGCGGGGTCGGCGTAGACGATGAGGTAGAGGCGCCCGCTCAAGTTGTCGATGACCGCCAGTTCTTCGGTTTGCAAGAGCAAGATGTCGGGCGTGCCGATGTCGCCGCCCTTCCAGGTGTTGGCCAACTTGGCCTCGATGTAGCGCACCGCGTCGTAACCAAAATAGCCCGCCAGGCCGCCGCAAAAACGCGGCAAGCCGGGGCGCAGCGCGACCTTGAAACGATGCTGATACGCCGCGATAAATTCCAGCGGGTTGCCTTCAAAGCGCTCTACCACCTGGTCGTCACTCACGACTTCGGTGGCGAAGCGCGTTGCACGCAGCAAAGTGCGCGCAGGCAGGCCGATGAAGGAATAGCGCCCAAAACGCTCACCCCCCACCACGGATTCCAGCAAGAAGCTGTACTTGGCGCTGCCCGTCAGTTTGAGGTACAGCGAGAGCGGTGTTTCCAGGTCGGCAAAAGCCTCGGCAATGAGGGGGATGCGGTTGAAACCCTGGCTTGCGAGGCTCTTGAATTCAAGTTCGGTGATCACAGTGTGCTTTTCGCAGCAGGGCTAACGTTTGACGTTCAACGATTGACACGCGTGATGTGGGCGGGGCAACAACATGCGAGGCAGTCTAGCAGTTGGGCCCTCCAATGCGGCCTCCAATGCGGCCGAGGTCAGCAGGCGGTCAGCGGATTGGGGCGAGTGCAAGAAAGGCGGGCACTTCGTCCAAGCGATCCAACACCGCGTCTGCCCCCGCCGCTTCCACGGGCTCGCCATGGTTGTAGCCGTAGCTCATCAGCACCACCGGGCAGCCTGCGGCGCGGGCGGCCTGGGCGTCGTTGCTCGAATCGCCCACCATCAGCACATGCGCTGGCGCCAAGCCCATCGCGGCGCAGGCTTTTTGCAGGGGCATGGGGTGGGGCTTTTTGTGCTCGAAAGCGTCGCCGCCGTAGGTCGCTTCAAAGTAGCTGTTGATGCCTTTGGCGGTCAACAGCGGCAAGGCGAAAACCGTCGGTTTGTTGGTCAGGCACACCAGGCGCAAGCCGCGTGCGCGCAGCATCTGCAGGCCTTCCAACACGCCGGGGTACAGGGCCGAGTGCTGGCCGTTGACGGCCAGGTAGTGATGCTGGTAGCGCTGCCAGGCGGCGTCGAACTGCTCAGGCGCGCCGCCCACATGGGCCAACGATTGGGCGATCAAATGCTCGGAGCCTTTGCCCACCGTGCGCGTGATGAAAGCGCGCTGCACTGCGGGCAATCCGAGGTCAGCAAAGGCCAAGCGCAATGCGACTTCAAAGTCGCCCACGGTGTCGATCAAGGTACCGTCAAGGTCAATGATGGCGGCGGCAATGGGCTGGAGCATGGTGATCGTCGTCAGGGTGAGTTGTGGGTTGGATTGCTGGGCTCGGCGCGCTGTTGAAGTGCGCGCCGGATGTGCTGTCGCGGCACGCTTTGCAGCTCGCGCAGGAAGGCATGCGGGGCGCTTTTTTGATGTGGGCTCTGCGTTTGCGTTTGCGTTTGCGCCTGCGCCTGCGTTTGTGTCACGTCAAACTGTATTTTCAAGTAGAGGTGAGCCGTGGTCAGCGCGTCGGCCAAGGCGCGGTGCGCACGGCCTTGGTCTGGTAATTGGTGCAACGCAGCCAAGGTGCCCAGGCGATGGTTGCTGGCCTGCGGGTAAAGCCTGCGCGACAGCAACATCGTGCAAGCAAACTCGTGTGCCGGGTCGACCGCGCAGCCTGCCATCTGCGCTTCGGCCAGCCAGTAGCCTCGGTCAAAAGACGCGTTGTGCGCCACCAAGGGGCAACCGCGGGTGAACTGCATGACCTCGCGCATCACCGCGTGGGCTGGCGGTGCGTTGCGCAGCATGGCGTTGCTGATGCCGGTGAGCTGCTCGATGAAGGGCGGCACCCAGGCACCGCTGTTCATCAGGCTTTGGAACCGACCCACGATGGCGCCGTCTTGCACCAGCACAGCAGCAATCTCGGTGGCGCGCGCGCCCTGGCGGGGTGACATGCCGGTGGTCTCGAAGTCAATCACGGCCACGGTTTCGCCGATGGCCGGTGCGCGCCAATGGCCGTCGGGGTTTGTCATGGACGTTTCAGGTTAACGTTTGAAAAGCACCAAACCGATGGCCAGCACCATCAGGCCCATGGCGGCAAAGTCTTGCCAGTGCAATGCCTCGCCCAGGAACCAAGCGCCAGAAAACGCCCCCAGCACGGGGATCAGCATGACGCTGATGGTGGACGCCACGGGCGGCATGGTGCGCGCCAGGTAGAACCATGCAGCGTGGGCAAAGCCGAACACACCGATGGCGTTGTAAAGGATCGAGCCCCAGACATGCGCTGGCGGCACGCGCCACTGGCTGCGCTCGAAGGCCAGCGCCAACAGCGTCAACGCACAAGCGGTGAGTGCGGTCATCCAAAACACGATGGCCAGCACCGGAACCGTGGTCTTGGAGTTGCGCAGCCGGTGTGTGCCGTAGGCCCACAAACAAGCCGCGAACAACACGGCCGTGGCGGCCCAGGGCGCACCCTTCAAGTTGCTGAACTCATGCGTTAACAACAAACCCACGCCAACGGCTGCGGCTATCACACCCAAGGTTTGACGCAAGGCGAGTCGTTCACCAAAAATGGCGAAGCCCAGCAAGGCTGAAAAAATCGGCGTGGTGTAGCCCAAGATGGCCGCACGACCCGAGCTGAGCGACTGCACGGCGATGATGACGATCACGTGCCACACCAGCATGTTGGGCACGGTCAGGCGCAGCAGTTCAGGCCACTGGTTGCGCGGCACTTTCAACGGTACCTTGAGCCACACAAGCGCCCCGCCCAACACGGGCAAACTGAGCAACATGCACAGGGCGCGGAAGGTCAACGGCGCGTAGGTTTCTGGCTGCGCAGGCGTGCCGCTCACACCCAGCTTGAGCACCGGCCAGTTCAGGCCCCACACCAGAGTCAGCACGACCAAGATCCAGAGTTGGCGACTGGTGGGTCTCATGCGGTGGGTCTCATGCCGTGGGCCTCATCGCCGCACAGTGCCCAGATACCGCTTGCGCCAGAAGAAGGTCAAGAGGCCTCCACCGACGGCCATCATCAAACCCAGCGCAATCCAGAAACCAGCGGCCGAGTGGATCAAGGGCAGGGCCTCGAAGTTCATGCCAAAAAACCCGGTGATGAGGTTCAGCGGCAAGAAAACGGCCGTCAACACGGTGAGGGTGCGCATGATGTTGTTGGTGCGGTGGCCCAGCGCCGAGAAGTGCATTTGCACCGCAGTTTCGGCTGACTGTTCCAAGCGGCGCACGTGGCCCAACACACGCTCGACATGTTCAAGCACATCGCGCGAACGCACACGCAACAGTTCGCGTTCACGCCGTGTCATGAGGTCTTGCTCGTCGGGCCATTCGTCCAGGGCGTCAATCCACTCTTGCACGGCAGCGCGTTGGTCTTCGCAGGTGTCTTCCAAGAGGTGGAGCGCGTTGCGCGACTCGAGCAGCAAGCGCCAATCGTCAAACTGGCTTTTGGGGTCGACCAGCTCTTGCTGCAAGGTGCCCAGTTGGCGCGTGAGCAGGCGGCGCAAATCAAGGTAGCTGTCAACGATGTGGTTGACCATGCGCAGCATCAGCTCGGCGGAGCTCCCAGGCACACGCGCGCTGCCGCGCACGTCGCTTCCCGCGCCTTGGGCCAACAAGCGCTCGGCAAAGTAGTCGCGCACAGCGCAGTCTTCAGGGTGCACGGTGATGAGCACGCGGTCAAAGAGTGCAAAGCCCACGGGCGTGGTGTCGATGGCGTTGAGTGCTCTTCTGGCGCTTTCGGGCGTGCCATGCGCCTCGTCAACAAAGAGTGTTTCGCTGCCCATGCCTGCGGCCAAACGGCGGAACACCAACATGTCGTACCAAGACGTGTTGTCAAAGTGGCTGGGCAGTTGCTTGTTGAGCAAGTCGGCAACATGCAGGTCGACCAACTGGCTGCCCGTCCAACGTTGCAAAGCGGTTTGCACTGTGGCCACCGAGGTTTCGAATTCGCTGCGCGCAAAACCGATCCATAAAAACCCGTCGCCAGGCATCACCTCAGGCCAAACGTTAATTTCGGCGAAATTCTCGGCGGTGACGTGGAAACTGCGCATGGGCCGGGCAGGTCAAGCGAGGTCAGGCTTGGCGCAAAAGACGCGCGGCTTCGAGCGCAAAGTAGCTCAGCACGCCATCAGCGCCCGCGCGCTTGAAGGCCAAGAGTGACTCCATCATCACGGCGTCGTTGTCGAGCCAGCCATTGGCGGCGGCGGCTTTGAGCATGGCGTACTCGCCGCTCACTTGGTAGGCAAACGTGGGCACGCGAAATTCATCCTTCACGCGGCGCACGATATCGAGGTAGGGCATGCCGGGCTTGACCATCACCATGTCGGCGCCTTCGGCGATGTCAAGCGCCACTTCGCGCAGGGCTTCGTCGCTGTTGCCGGGGTCCATCTGGTAGGTTTTTTTGTCGCTTTTGCCAAGGGCGGCGGCACTGCCCACGGCGTCACGAAAAGGGCCGTAAAAGGCGCTGGCGTACTTGGCGCTGTAGGCCATGATTTGCGTGTGGATGTAGCCCGCACCCTCGAGCGCGCTGCGAATGGCACCGATGCGGCCGTCCATCATGTCGCTGGGGGCCACGATGTCCACGCCAGCTTGCGCCTGAACCAGGGCTTGAGCGCACAGCACGGCCACCGTCTCGTCGTTCAGGACGTAGCCCGTGTCGTCGAGCAAACCGTCTTGGCCGTGTGACGTGAAAGGGTCCAGCGCCACGTCTGTTAACAAGTTGAGCTGAGGGAAACGCGATTTCAGCTCGCGCACCACACGCGGCACCAGGCCATCGGGGTTGGTGGCCTCGCGGCCATCGGGGGTTCTCAAAGCCGGGTCGATGATCGGAAAGAGGGCCATCACCGGGATGCCCAAGGCGACACATTCTTCGGCCACGGCGAGCAACCGATCGAGGCTCAGACGTGTGACACCGGGCATGCTGGCCACGGGCTCTGCACGGCCTTGGCCATCCAAAACAAACACCGGCAAGATGAGGTCTTGCGGGCCCAGGCGATGCTCACGAACCAGCGCACGCGTGGCGGCATTGCGGCGCAGACGGCGCGGCCTGCTGGCGGGATAGGCAGGGTATGCGGGCGGTCTCAACACAGGCAACTCCGGTGGGCGCGGCGCCAACCTAGCGTGGTCGCGCCGGTTTGTTTGCGCCAAATTTGGCATGCCCATCGCGCACAAATTCGGGTCCCGACAAACCCCGTAGCGCTGCGGCAAATGCTCTGATAAAGTGGTTCGTGAATGATAGCCGCAAGGTGGTCGTTCCCTGCTTTTCCTCCCTGAGCAGGTGCCTTACCGTCATGACAGCGATAAGGCTTCCTGGCCCCGGTCTTGTACCGGGGCCACCTTTTTTTGTGCCGTCACAATCATCACCAGATGGCCGCTTCGTATGTCTGGATAAAAGCCCTGCACATCGTCTTTGTGACGAGTTGGTTCGCGGGGCTTTTTTATTTGCCGCGCCTCTTTGTCAACCTGGCCATGGTGGCCGGCGACAGCCACGCTGAGCGCG
>JAYVRO010000172.1:0-6684 GCA_043776165.1 Rubrivivax sp.
CGGCCATCAAACAAGGCACGTGTGCGGTCGTAATCACCCATGGCGATGGAGAGTTGCAGTTTTGACATGAGGATAATTCGGGGTGGGTGGGCGCCAACGGTGGCGCAGGGGCAAGGAGCGACTTGGCTGTGAGTTTTGTTGTCGCGTTTCTGAATCATGCTAACCGGATGAAGCGCCTCATCGGCTGGTCCTGCGGCAAGTGATTGCCAGGGCCGGTCGCCAACAGCGGTTCAAGAAGCCTCTACAGTTTGCGCCGCGCTCTCCTCCGATTCCCTCCCATCAAAACGCAGCCCATGACAGCCACATCACCAGTCGCCGCAGCCCCAAACAGCGGCTTGACATGGACCGATGCCTTCACCCTGGGTTACGGCCCGATGGACGACGTGCACCGGGAGTTTGTTGACTTGGTGGCGCAGTTGCAGACCGCGCCAGAAGCTGATTTGCCGCGTTGGCTGGACGTGTTTGCCGCACACGCGCAAGCGCACTTCGACTTGGAAGACGGCTGGATGCGCGACACGGAATTCCCTGCACGCGATTGCCACATCGACGAGCACGCCGCTGTGCTGCGTTCGGTGCATGACGTTCGCGCGGTCCTGGCCCAGGGCGATGTAGCCAATTGCCGCCGTTTGGCCAACGAGCTGGCGCGCTGGTTCCCTGGCCACGCCGACTACCTGGATTCGGCGCTCGCGGCCTGGATGTGCAAGCGTCAGTACGGCGCACGGCCGGTGGTGCTGCGCCGCGATGTCGCGCGCGCCGGGAACGACCAACTGAGTTCCGCTGCTGGATTGAAAGCCTGAAAGATCGGACCTGCCCACGCGACTATCCAGCGTGCCTTCTGTCGCAAGCCGTTCTCATGGAAACCTGATGCTCCCATTCAAAGCCCCGGCCTGGCTCTTTGCGTTGCTGCTTTGCGTTGCACTCGATGGCGCCTGGGCAGCACCTTTGTCTAGCACTTTGCAGGCCGATCTGGACCGCGCTGTGTTGGCCTACGAGAATGGTGAGTTGGCCAGCGCGCGGCGGCAGTTTCAGCGCCTTGCGTCGCGTGGTGTGCCCGCCGCGCACTACAACCTGGCCGTCATGCACTTGCAAGGTGAGATACCCAAGAGCGATGTCGCGCAAGCGAAGCGACTGCTGCAACGTGCGGCGCAAGGCGGCTTTGTCACGGCGCAGTTCATGCTGGCGCAAAGCCTGGAGACAGGGCAGCTGGGCGCGCGCGATTTGCCTGCCGCGTTGCACTGGTATGAACTGGCCGCGAGCGCTGGCAGCGTGGACGCGCAAGTGGCCATGGGGACCGCGTTCTACTTGGGCCGAGGCGTGGCCAAAGACTACGCGCAGGCCGTGCATTGGTACCGTGAAGCTGCCAAGGGCGGCGACATTGGAGCGCAGTATTTGCTGGCCTCGATGTACGAGCATGGCGACGGTGTTGCGCAAGACCTGCGCCTGGCGCGCTACTGGTACGACGTTGCGGCCAAAAACGGCGACGACGCGGCGCCTGGCAAGGTCAAAGAGTTAGACGCGAAGTTGGCGGCGGTTGAGGTCAAGGTTGATAACAATCGACATTAGTGCACTGCGTCGACGCAGGGACTTGGTCAGCCTTGCCTTACAGCACAACCTTCACCATCGGGTGGGTTGACAGCGTGCGGTACAGCTCATCGAGTTGCACGCGGCTGTTGATGTTCACGCTCAATGTCAGGCCCAGGTATTTGCCACCCTTGCTGGGGCGCTGCTCTACGAGCGTGCTGTCCATGGTGGGATCGAAAGCCGTGGCCACTGCCGTCATCGCCTCTAAGTAACCTGGAACATTGGCCCCCATGACTTTGATGGGAAACAAGCAAGGGTAGGTGATGAGGCTTTGCTCGGGTGGAATGTCATGCATCGTGGCCATGGCGGTGGCGTCCACGCTCAAATGGACTGGCTGAGCTTGGCGCGCTGGTAAGCCTCGTGCAGCCTGGCGTACACCGGCCCGGGCTTGCCGCGCCCGGCGCCATGGCCCACGCCTTCGCCGTCGATGCGCGTCACGGGCAAGATCTCTTTGGTGGCTGAGCTGAGCATCACTTCGTCAGCAGCCCGCAATTCGGCCTCAGAAATGGGGCGCAAGTTGAAGGCAATGCCGCAGTCCTCGCACAGTTCGCGCAGCAGCTCAAACCGAATACCTTCCAGCACAAACTGGTTCTTGGGCGCGCCGAGCAAAGCGCCTTCCTGGGCAATCCACACATTGCTGGCCGAGGCTTCTGTGAGAAAACCGTTGCGAAACATGATGGTCTCAGCCGCGCCATGGTCGGCCGACATCTGCCGCGCCATCACATTGCCCAAGAGCGACGTGCTCTTGATGTCGCCGTGCTCCCAGCGAAAGTCGCGCGCCGTGATGCAGCTCACGCCGGCGTGGCGCGTCTCGGCGTTGGGCGGTTTCATGGGGTTGCTCATCATGAAAACCGTGGGCGTCACCCCGGTGGGCATGACGTGGTCGCGCGGCGCCACGCCACGTGTGACCTGCATGTACACCACCTGGTCTTCGGCGCCACTCTTGTCAAACTGTAATGACACGAGTTGCCGCACCTGAGCCAGCCATTCGTCGCGGGTGTGCGGGTTGCTGATGCGCACCTTGTTCAAGCTGCGTTGCATGCGCGCCATGTGGGCGTCAAAACGAAAGAGCTTGCGGCCGTAAACGGGCGCTACTTCGTAGATGCCGTCGCCAAAGATGAAACCGCGATCGAGCACGCTCACCTTGGCTTGGTCGATGCGGATGAGCTCGCCGTTCAGGAGACACAGGTTGTCGTTCATAAGGGCCTAACGCGCGGTGAATGAGACGAAAGATTCTGGCACTTGGTGCGGTTTTCAGTGGCTATTTGATCCACAGCCGTATGGCGTCCCACGCACGGCCAAAAATGCCAGCCAGAGGTACTTCTTCTTGCACCAACAAGGGCACAGTGGCCACCAGCGTGCCGTTGGCCGTGCTGACCTTCAGTTGGCCCACGCGCTGGCCCTTGCTCAGGGGCGCCACCAGCGGGTCCAGGCGTTCGATGGCGGTTTTGAGTTTGTCGCCTTCGCCTTTGGGCACACTCACAAACACAGCTTGTTGCGCACCGAGCTTGACGGTGGCGGTGGCGCCCTTCCAAACGGGTACGCTGGCCATGGTTTGGCCGTTGTCAAACAAGCGCACGTCGTCCCAGGCCGACCAGCCCCAGTTCAAGAGTTTTTGGCTCTCGGAGGCCCGCGCTTCGCGCGATGCGGCGCCCAACACCACGCTGAGCAAGCGCCGCTTGCCTAAGCTCACATTGTTAATAACGGGCAGCTCGCGTACGCTGCTGGCCACCAGGCAATAACCGGCGCTGTCAGTGAAGCCTGTTTTCATGCCGTCCACACTCGGGTCGCGTCCCAAGAGCATGTTGCGGTTGTCTTGCCGAATCTTGTTGAAGGTGTATTCCTTGAGCGAATACAGCGGGTAAAAATTGGGGTGCTCGGTGATGATCTTGGCGGCGATGGTGGCCATGTCACGCGCGCTGCTGTGGTGGCCGGCTTCGCTCAAACCAGTGACGTTTTTGAACTGCGTGTTTTTCAGGCCCCAGGCCTGAGCCTGGCGGTTCATGGCGGCAACAAAGGGCTCCAGCCCACCCGACACGCCCTCGGCCAAAACCACCGCAGCGTCGTTGCCGCTTTGCACGATCATGCCGCGCAGCAGTTCGTCCACCACGGGTGTCATGGTGGTGTCGACGAACATCAGCGAGCCACCGCCTTTGCGCTCGGCCCAGGCGCGCGCTGAAACGCTGAGTTTTTGCGTCAGCGCGAGCTTGTTGTCGCGCAGGGCGTTGAAGACAAGGTAGGCGGTCATCAATTTGGTCAGCGAGGCCGGGTCCGCCTGGGCGTCAGCCTCGCGTTCTGCGAGCACTTGGCCGCTGGTAATGTCAAGCAAGTAGTACTGTTTGGCCGCCACTTCGGGCGGCGCGGGCATTTGGGCCAGCGCACTCACAGTGAACAGGAGCGAGAGCCAAAGGACGAGGCAGGATTTCATGGGGTACCGGAAGGGAGATCAATGCCAAACATTGACGAGGGATCAACGCAGAACCTGGCTCACGATGTTTTTGAGCAGCGGCAACCGGCCGTGGAAAAAATGCGTGGCGCCGGGGATCACCGTGACGGGCAAGCCCTGTGGGCGGGCCCAGTTGAAGAGCGCGGCCAATGGCACGATCTCGTCGTTTTCACCGTGCACAACAAGTGTGTCGGATGGCACGTTGGCGACTTTGAAGTGTTCGACGGCGGGGGCGATCAGAACCAAAAGCTTCGCGCCTTGAGCTTCGGGCAAACGCTGGGCGGCACTGGACGCGACAAAGCCGCCGAACGAAAACCCAGCCAAGACCAAAGGCTCGTTCGATGCGCGACAGGCTTGGATCACTGCCAGCGCGTCATCCACCTCGCCCACGCCGTTGTCCCAGGTGCCTGATGAGCCACCCACACCGCGGAAGTTAAAGCGCACCACGCGCCAACCCATTTGCACAAAAGCGCGCGCGAGCGTGTGCACGACCTTGTTGTCCATGCTGCCGCCGTGCAGCGGGTGCGGGTGGCACAGCACGGCCAAGCCTTGCGTGGCACTGTCGGGTGCATCGACCGCGCACTCCAGTGTGCCTGCGGGGCCCGGGACCGTTAGGCGCTGTGTGCCTGAGTTCATCGGCCGACGTTGTCTGCCAGGCGCAGCCGCTCCACGACCTGGCCATTTTTGAGGTGTGAATCGACGATCTCGTCGATGTCGTGATGGTCAACAAAGGTGTACCAAATCTCCTCAGGGTAGACCACGGCCACCGGGCCACCGGCGCAGCGATCCAGGCAACCGGCCTTGTTCACGCGCACGCCGCCAACGCCGGCCAGCCCGGCGCTCTTGACACGGACTTTGCAATGGTCATAGGCGCCCTGGGCGTCGTGTTGCGCACAAGAGGCTTCGCCGTTTTTGCGCTCGTTGAGGCAAAAAAAGATGTGGTGTTTGTAGTAACTCATGGGCCGCGATTGTAGGGAGCGGGTCTGAGCGAAGATGGGTGACAGCCATGGTGACAGACATGCGGACACCGCGTGAAAGCCGTGTCAGCGTGCTACTCGCGCCGCCCCGTTCGCGCCACCAACCAAGCCATTGCGGCGTAGGGCCAGAGCCAGCCGATCCACAGCGCCAGGCCATGAAAGTGCACAAAGCGCCCCAGCTCCCAGGCTTGCAAATTCTGCGCAAAGTAGGGATCGGCCGGGGCTTGCGCCACCAAAGCCGCACCACCGGCCAAGGCCGCCAGCGCCAAGCCGGCCGCCATGCGCCTGGGGATGCCGATCAACACAATGGCCAGTGCCGTGGCCGCGCACAACGCCATGGTGCTGGTGGGAGTGAGCCAGGCCATGGCGTGATGGGGGCCAAAGTTGAGCAAGGTCGACAGCGCCATGCCGCCCACTGCCAGCGCCGTTGCGCCCAGGGCCAAAAGCAAGCGCCGCCAGCCAGCGTAGGACACCGAAAAGGCCAGCATGCAAGGCGCCAACAAGCCCAGGCCAGTGATCAAGCCTTCACTGAGCAAACCCAGGTGAGCGGCCGACTCGGCGGGCGCGGCCAGGGCTTCATACAGGGGCTCGGCCCAGGGCACGTCTTCCAGCCAAGACTCCAAGAGCTCACGCAGCCTCGCGCCAATGTGGCC
The DNA here is from genome assembly GCA_043776165.1 of Rubrivivax sp. Taxonomy (GTDB): domain Bacteria; phylum Pseudomonadota; class Gammaproteobacteria; order Burkholderiales; family Burkholderiaceae_C; genus Rubrivivax. The sequence goes on from JAYVRO010000172.1 coordinate 5,658, forward strand.
CAGGCCCAGGGGCACCGGCGTGGGGAACAAGAGACCCACAGGCCACAGGGCCAACAAGGCCACCGCGTCACCGCTGCTGGCAACAAACAAGGGGCTGCGCGTGAGCGAGCGCCCACCAATCAGGCCCGAGCGAAAGAGCATCCCGCTGAACAAGGCCCCGAGCACGGCGCCTGCGGTGTTGGCGGCCATGTCCTTCAGTGAGGGGTGACGCCCGGGCAAAAAGTTCTGTGCAAACTCGGCGCTGAACGACAGGCCTGCGCTGGTGAGTACAACCACCGCCAACGCAGTGCCGCGTCGCCGCCCGCGGGCCAAGAGTGCGGCCATCAGCAATGCGCCGCCGGGCAGGTAACCCAGCAAATTGGCCCAGACGTCAAAACCGTCGCGCCACGGGGGCCAGGGCAGGGCAAGCAAGGCCCAGAGCGATTGCCCCGGCGGCCAGCGCCAGCCCGTGAAAGGGAACAAGCTGGCGTAGAGGATCAGCGCGCCGTACACCCAAGCCAGTGGCGTGGCCACACTGCCAGGGCGAAGGCGAAGCGTGGTGGCCAAAGGGCTGCCCGCCGACACTAGTACTGCGTTTCACCAAACCACTTACATGAAATCGCGCATTCGTCCGCCATACGTCGTTGCAAATCCTCGCCATAGCTACGGCCATGGCTGTGGTTTGCGCCTTGTCTGACGAACGAATGCATCGATTTCATTTGTAAGCTTATTGATGAAACGCAGTACTAGAACGGCTTGACCACCACAAGCACCACGATGGCTGCAAAGAGCAGCACAGCGGCCTCGTTGAAGACACGAAACCAGCGGTGGCTGCGCTTGTTTTGCGTGGCTTCGAAGGTACGCAACAAGCGGCCACAAGCGTGGTGGTAACCAATGGCCGCCAGCACCAAAGCAAGCTTGGCGTAGAGCCACAGGGCGCTAGCGCCACTCGCACCAAGGCTCCACCACAACATGCCGCCCAAACCCAAGGCCGGCACCATCAAGAGGTTCGAGAAACGGTAAAGCTTGCGCGCCATGAGCAGCAAAC
>JAYVRO010000173.1:0-2074 GCA_043776165.1 Rubrivivax sp.
CAGTTGCAGGACACCTTCGGCATCAACATGGTGGCGCTGATCGACGGCCAACCCAAGCTGTGCAATTTAAAGCTGTTGATCGAGGTCTTCCTTGATCACCGCCGCGAGGTGATCACACGGCGCACGGTGTTTGAGCTGCGCAAAGCGCGCGAACGCGGCCACATGTTGGAAGGCTTGGCTGTGGCGCTGGCCAACATCGATGAGTTCATCGAGACCATCAAGACCTCACCCACGCCGCCGGTGGCCAAAGCGGCCCTCATGAGCAAGAGCTGGGACTCGTCCATGGTGCGCGAAATGCTCGCGCGCGCCGAGGCCAGCACCGCAGGTGGCCGCGACGCCTATCGCCCCGAAGGTCTGCCCGCCAGCTTTGGTTTGCAAAGCGATGGTCTCTACCGCTTGACCGACGACCAGGCCCAAGAAATTTTGCAGATGCGCTTGCAGCGCCTCACTGGCCTGGAACAAGACAAGATCATTGGCGAGTACCGCGAGGTGATGGACAAGATCGCTGACTTGCTCAACATCCTGTCAACGCCCGAACGTGTGATCAACATCATCTCGGGTGAACTGGCCGCCCTGCGACTGGAGTTTGGTCAAACCAAGGTGGGCGCACGGCGTAGCGTGATCGAGCGCAATGCGTTGGAACTGGGCACCGAAGACCTCATCACGCCCACGGACATGGTGGTGACGCTCAGCCACACCGGCTATATCAAGAGCCAGGCGTTGTCGGAGTACCGCGCGCAGAAGCGGGGCGGACGCGGCAAACAAGCCACACAGACCAAAGAGGACGACTGGGTAGATCAGCTCTTCATTGCCAACACGCACGACTGGATCTTGTGCTTCAGCGACCGTGGCCGTGTGTATTGGCTCAAGGTTTGGGAAGTACCGCAGGGCTCGCGCAATTCCCGCGGCAAACCCATCGTGAACATGTTCCCCTTGCAGCCCGGCGAAAAGATCACCGTGGTGCTCCCGCTCACGGGCGAGTTCCGCGTTTTTCCGGCAGACCATTTCATCTTCATGTCCACGGCCCTGGGCACTGTGAAGAAGACCTCGCTCGATGAGTTCAGCAACCCACGCAAGGCCGGCATCATTGCGGTTGATCTGGACGATGGTGACCATCTGATTGGTGCAGCCCTCACCGACGGCAAACACGACGTCATGCTCTTCAGCGATGGCGGCAAGGCTGTGCGCTTTGACGAAGACGACGTGCGTCCGATGGGCCGCACAGCGCGTGGTGTGCGGGGCATGGCGCTCGAACCCGGCCAAAACGTCATCGCCATGTTGGTCGCTGAAGACGAAACACAAAGTGTTTTGACAGCCACTGCCAACGGCTACGGAAAACGCACCAACATCGCCGAATACACGCGCCATGGCCGTGGCACCAAAGGCATGATCGCCATTCAACAAAGTGAGCGCAACGGCCGCGTGGTGGCCGCCACTTTGGTGCGCCCTGCGGACGAGATCATGCTCATCACCGACAAAGGCGTGCTGGTGCGCACGCGCGTTTCAGAGATCCGCGAATTGGGGCGCGCCACCCAAGGTGTGACGCTCATCGGACTGGACGACGGCTCCAAGCTATCGGGCCTGCAGCGCATTGTTGAAAACGACGCCAACACTGAATCCGTAGTCGACGGCAAGCCTGAAGACGACGCCAACCCCGATACAGCCGGTGAGTCCGGTGGAGACACACCATGATCAAACACTTGGCCTTGTTGACTTTGTGCTGCGCCCTGACGGGCAATGCTTTTGCGCAGGCTGTGGCCGCTGACAAACCGTCGCCGAAAAAAGCGCTGATCGCCAAGATCTTGCTCTTGCAGCAACCTAATTTGGAGAACATGGCGCGCGGCATGATTGAGCAGCCCGCCGCGCAGCTCATGCAGCAAGTCGGCATGGCAGTGCGCCAGCGCGTGCCCGAAGACAAGCGCGACGAGTTGGGGCGCGAGCTTCAAGCCGACGTCAAAAAGTACATCGACGAAACCCTGCCCATCGTGCGTGAACGCGCCATCAAGTTGGCACCCTCCACCGTGGGCGCTGTGCTGGAAGACAAGTTCAGCGTTGACGAGCTCAAACAAATCAT
>JAYVRO010000174.1:0-2072 GCA_043776165.1 Rubrivivax sp.
CGTCACGTCGGGGTGAAAACGCACACCGCCCTTGCCTGGCCCGCGGCTCATGTTGTGCTGCACGCGGTAGCCCTCAAAGTGCGCTACCTCGCCGTTGTCGAGCTCGATGGGGATGTCAACAATCAGGGCGCGTTTGGGGCGCTTGAGGGTTTCAGACCAACGTGCGAGGTGACCCAAGTAGGGCAGCACGCGGTCCACCTGCATCAGGTAAGTGACCCAGGGGCTGTCCGGGTGCGGTTGCACAAATGAAAGGGCTTCGTTCATGGGGGGCTCCTTGTGAGATGGCCGGGTGACTTGGCAGAGTCGGCGTGTTCAGGTGTGAACGCAGGCCGCACTGTAGATCGGCTGCGGGCACGCGCTCGTCGGGACTTGTCCGGCCCGACCCTAAACTGGCCCTATGAACAAACAAACTCTGGCCTTCATTGGCGGCGGCAACATGGCCAGCGCGCTCATTGGTGGGCTCATCAAGGCGGGCACTGCGCCCGCGAGCATTCTTGTTGTCGAGCCATTTGCCGAGCAACGTGACAAGTTGGTCACCAGTTTTGGCGTGACCGCGCAAGCGCATGCCGATGCCCAGCTGGCCACCACCGGCCTGGTCATCTGGGCGGTTAAACCACAACTTTTTGCGCAGGCTGCTCTGCCCTGCGCCGCGTTTGTGGGCGGCGCTTTGCATCTCAGCGTGATGGCAGGCATTCGCGCCAGTGCCATCGCCCAAGCCACGGGCGCCCAGCGCATCGTGCGCGCCATGCCCAACACGCCTGCGCTCATCGGGCGCGGCATTGCGGGCCTGTTCGCGCGACCTGAAGTGACCGGCGCTGAGCGTGCTTGGGTCGAACAAATCTTGCAGCCCACTGGCGCGCTGGTGTGGGTTGAACGCGAGGAACAGCTCGACGCCGTGACGGCGGTATCGGGCTCCGGCCCGGCCTACGTTTTTTACGTGCTCGAAGCCATGATGCAAGCCGCCACCGAGATGGGGCTGAGCGCCGAGCAAGGCCGCGCCTTGGCGCTGGGCACGTTTGACGGCGCCACGGCTTTGGCTGCGCAGTCGCTGCTTGCGCCCAGCGAATTGCGCGCGCAGGTCACGTCCAAAGGCGGCACCACACACGCGGCCATCACATCACTCGAAGAAGATGCCGTGAAAGCGGCGTTTGTGAAGGCGCTGCATGCGGCGTGCAAGCGCGCCCAGGCGTTGGGTGATCAGTTCGGTTGAGACGCGGGACATGCCAGCACGCGAACGCTGGCGGCACCCCATGTGACAAGCTGCCCCGCGCGGATCTTGCAGGTTTTGCGCAGCTCTACCTGGCCATCCACCTGCACATCACCCGAGGCCACCATGGCCTTGGCCACGCCGCCACTGGAGGCAAAACCGGTGGCTTTGAGCAGGGCGTCCAAGGGGATGAACTCACCGCGCAATACAAAATCGAGGGGGATCATGAGAGGCTTTGGAATGACATAACGCGAAGCTGTCGCCGTGGTGCGGCAGCGTTCATATCATATGATGATTGAACCCTCAACCAGACCCTCAACCAGGTGCCCACCAGCGCGTTGTCCCCCGGCGCGTTGCTCACCAACCCGTGCGCACCGCCGCACCCAGGAGACCCCGATGAGACTGCGCTGCATGTGCCTACGCATCCACGCCGCCACCGATTTGCGTGTTGAAGAAATGGACGTGGCCGACCCCGGCCCTGGTGAGGTGCTGGTGCGTGTGGCCATGGGCGGCATCTGCGGCTCAGACCTGCATTACTTCCGCCACGGTGGCTTTGGCACCATTCGCGTGCAAGAGCCCATGGTGCTGGGCCATGAAGTGGCAGGCACGGTTGCGGCCGTCGGCGCAGACGTCAGCAGTGTTGCCGTGGGTGACCGCGTGGCCGTCAACCCGAGCCGCCCTTGCGCCGCCTGCATGTACTGTCTCGAAGGCCTGCCCAACCAGTGTCTGGACATGCGCTATTACGGCAGTGCCATGCGCATGCCGCACGTGCAAGGCGCCTTTCGCGACATGCTGGTGTGCCAGGCCTCGCAGTGCTTCAAAGTAGCGGCTGGTGTGCCCATCACCTTGGCGGCATTGGCCGAAC
>JAYVRO010000175.1:0-2071 GCA_043776165.1 Rubrivivax sp.
ACCATGTGGCGTGGTTCGATGACCTTTGAGACGCCCATGTTGTGGGCCGTCGGTTTTATCTTCGTGTTCACCATGGGCGGCTTCACCGGCCTCATCTTGGCCATGGCGCCAGTGGACATCCAATTGCAAGACACCTATTACGTCGTGGCCCATTTCCACTATGTTTTGGTGGCTGGCTCGCTCTACGGCTTGTTTGCCGGCGTGTACTTTTGGGGGCCCAAGTGGACTGGCGTGATGTACAACGAAACGCGCGGCAAGATCCACTTCTGGGGTTCGTTGATTTTCTTCAATGTCACGTTCTTCCCCATGCATTTCTTGGGCTTGGCGGGCATGCCGCGGCGCTACGCCGACTACCCCATGCAGTTTGCAGACTTCAACGCGCTGGCAACCATTGGCGCTTTTGGCTTTGGTTTGATGCAGGTGTACTTCTTCTTGTTTGTGGTCGTGCCGATGATGCGCGGCAAGGGCGACCCTGCACCGCAAAAGCCCTGGGAAGCGGCCGAAGGTCTCGAGTGGGAAATCCCATCGCCAGCACCTTGGCACACCTTTGAGACGCCGCCCAAGCTGGATGCGACAGCCACGCGGGTGATCGGCTGACCGGGCGTCCTTGCCAGCCAGCCTTTCAACTTACGTACTTGCTGACTATCGTTGTTGACAATCGTTCTTGACAACCGACATGACCACCGAAGCACAACGCAAAGCCAACCGCAGGCTGGGACTCATCCTGGCTTCGGTGGCGGTAGTGTTCGCCATCGGGTTTGTCGTCAAGATGGCGCTTGTCGGACCAGGTTGAGGCTGCGCGCACCATGAAGCTCTCAGTCGCCCTCATCAACGACAACCGCCGCATGCTGGGCAAGCTGCTGGTCATCGTCACGCTGATGTTTGGATTCGGGTATGCGCTGGTGCCCATGTACAAGGCCATTTGCGAAGCGCTCGGCATCAACGTGTTGACTTTGTCTGATCAGCGCGGCGCGAGTTGGTTTCAGGGCGCACCCGCGCAGAACTCCCAAGTGGATTTGACCCGCAGCATCACCGTTGAATTCGACGCCAATGCCCGAGGCCCCTGGGACTTCAGGCCGGCGCAGCGGTCTGTGCAGGTGCACCCTGGTCAGATGACCACTGTGATGTACGAGTTCAAGAACATTCAGAACCGCACCATGGTCGCGCAGGCCATCCCGAGCTATGCGCCGCGAAACGCCATGGCGCACTTCAACAAGGTTGAGTGCTTTTGCTTTCAGGAGCACACCTTGGCGCCGGGTGAAAGCAAACAGTGGCCGGTGGCTTTTGTGATCGATAACAAGCTGCCCAAAGACGTCACTACCATCACCTTGTCTTACACGTTTTTTGAAGTCGGCGGCCGCGTGCCGGCGGCGCCACCGGGCATGCTCGATGCAGCGCGAGCAAAGGCATCCATAGCGCCATTGGTGCCAACGCCGATGACTGCACAGGCAAAGGTATGAGTCTGCCCAAGAGCGACACCGAGGCACCATCATCGGCACAAAGTGCGACGCCTTTGCAAACACTGCGCGCTGTCGCTTGGTCGTTTTTAGGCATCCGGCGCTCGGCCGATTACGCCGCAGATGTGCAGCGTTTGAACCCGGTACACGTGGTCATTGCAGGTGTCTTTGGCGCGGCGCTATTTGTCGCTGTTTTGGTTGTGCTCGTCAAATGGGTTGTTAGCAGCGGTGTCGCTGTTTAACCCGCACCAGTTTTTCAGAATCGTTTCAGAGAGTCCGTACCAGGAGATCCATCAAGATGTCGGCCATGACACCCTCGGGCGCGCAGCCCTATTATTTTGTTCCTGCACCGTCACGCCATCCGGCTTTGGTGGCCTTCGGTCTGTTCCTGGTGATCCTCGGCGCTGGCCAGTGGATCAACGGCGCTGGCTGGGGTGCGTACTGCCTGTTGGTGGGTGTGGTGGTGTGGCTCACGGTGCTCTTCCAGTGGTTCAGCCAGGCCATTGGTGAAAGCGAAGGTGGACAGTACTCCGATCGAATCGACGTTTCGTTCCGCTGGAGCATGAGCTGGTTCATCTTCTCCGAGGTGATGTTCTTTGCCGCTTTCTTCGGCG
>JAYVRO010000176.1:0-6638 GCA_043776165.1 Rubrivivax sp.
GCACCAAAGGGGCTGGTGCCACCTGTGCCGATCATCTTGCTGCCACCTTCGTGACGCTCTTTTTGTTCTTCAAAACGCTTCTTGAGCGTGGCCATGAGCTCGTCCCAACCCATCTTTTCGATGGCCGCTTTTTGCTCCGCAGTGAGGTCGAGTTCGAGGTTTTTGCGCAGCCATTCCAGTGGCAGGTCCTGCGTGAAATCAGTGAGCAGCTCAACGCCTTTGAAGTAGGCGCCAAAAGCACGGTCGAACTTGTCGTACTGCGCTTCGTCCTTGACCAGCGTGGTGCGCGAGAGGTAATAAAACTCGTCCACCGAGGTGCTGATCACGCCCGCGCGCAGAGCCTCCAAGAGCGTGAGGTACTCCTTCACGGAAACAGGCAGCTTGGCGGCGCGAAGGGTGTAGAAAAAGTTAATCAGCATGGCGTCTCGTCCGATAGCGCTATTGTGGCCCCAGCCGAACGGCGTCTGGGTGGCTGCACAACCCTCTGCCACCATGTCGACCGCGCAATTCCTGATCACCATCATCGTCTTGCAACAAGGCCTTGTCGCACTGATGTGGTTGTGTGCGGCCGTGGTTGGTCTGGCGCGCTGGCCGGCCTTTCATTGGTGCGGCTCGGCGGCAGCCATCGCAGGCTGCCTTTGTCTTGTGGCGCTTCGCGAGTCCGTCGACCCGTGGCTTGGGATTTGGGTGGCCAATGTGTTTGGCATTGCTGCGATGGCGTTGCTGCGCCGCGGCGCACAGCAGTTTTGTGATCTTCCGGTGACCGATCGCGAACACGGGGGCATCGTGGCCGTCACCGCCTTGGCCTTGGCGGTGGCCGTGCAGAGTCAGTCCACTGAAGTGCTGGTGGTGGTGGTGACCTCGGCAGGATTGGGCTGGAGCCTGCTGCGTTGCGCCGTTGAAGTGGGCACACGACTGCGATTTGAGTTTCACGATGTGTTGTCGATGGCCTTTGTCGCGCCCATGGTGTTGGTGGGGTCGGCCTTCACGGTGCGTGCTTTGCTCGCGCCTTGGTTGACGCAAGATGTTGGGCGAACAATCACGCAGCCCGGCAGCTTTAACGCGAGTTTTGGCCTCTTCATGATGGTGGGTATGCTGTTGCTGCACTTTGGGTTGGCGGCGATGGTCGTGCTCCGTGTCGTGCGGCAGTTGCGTCACCTGTCTGACCACGACGTGCTCACCGGTGTGCTTAACCGCAGGGGGTTCGAGAACTTGCTCAGTCTCGAAGGCGAGAGGCTCGCGCGCTACCAGTTGCCATTTGCCGTGCTGTCTGTGGACATCGACCACTTCAAGCAAGTCAACGACCAGTTTGGACATGACGCCGGAGACAAGGTGCTGGCTTCCGTGGCGCAAACACTGGCTAGCGGCCTGCGTGATGTGGATCGCATCGGGCGCATGGGCGGCGAGGAGTTTTGCGTGCTGCTGCCCCACACCGACGAAGCTGGCGCATCTGGCGCGGCACAACGATTGATTGCACAAGTGCGCCAGCGTCTGCATGGCCAAGGCACACAGACGGTGAACGTCACGGTGAGCGTGGGCGTGGCCGTTGCCTTGGATCCCAAGGAAGGCCGCGCAGAGCTCATGCGTCGACTCGACCGCGCGCTCTACCGCGCCAAAGAAGCGGGGCGCGACCGCATCGAGATGGCCACCGCGCCTGGGTCATTTGGAGCGTTAGCGCCGGTTTGACTTGGCCTTCTTCTTCGCGGGCCGTGTTGATGCGCCCACGTCGTGTGTGTGCAGCCAGTCAAAAAATTCACCGTACCACTGACGGCTGTTGCGCGGCTTCAAAATCCAGTGGTTCTCGTCGGGGTACCACAACAAGCGCGCGTCCACGCCAAGCGCTTTGAGCGTGTTGTAGTAGGCCAGACCCTGGGCGTCGGGCACGCGGTAGTCGAGCGCGCCGTGGATGACCAAGGTAGGTGTTTTCATCGCGCCCGCAAAAACGTGCGGGCTCTGCGCGTGAATGCGAGCCATGTCGTCCCAATACCAAGCGCCCAGCTCTTTGGCATGCCAGGTGTAGGCGTCGTCCGCAAACATGGCAGTCCAGTCAAAACAACCCGCGTGGCACACATAGGCGGCGTAGCGCCCGGGCTTCACGTGGCCATTCATCCATGCCACCATGTAGCCGCCATAGCTGCCGCCCGTGGCAAACACCCGCTTGCGGTCGGCCCAGGGTTTTTTCAACAAGAGGGTGGTGGCGGCTTCAACGTCTTGCAGTTCCAGTTCCCCCCAGCGGTGCGTGATGCTGTCGAGGAAGGCATGACCAAAACTACTGCTGCCGTGGTAGTTGACGCAGGCCACCACGTAGCCCTGTGCTGCCATGGCCTGCACGTTCCAGCGCCAGTGCCAGGCGTCACCAAAAGCCGTGTGCGGGCCGCCGTGGATGAGCTGCATCAAGGGCGTTTTGTGTTTGCCGTCAAAGCCCGGCGGGTAGGTCAGCCACATCTGCACGCGCTCGGCTTCACCGCCCGGTGTGCTCGCTGCGCCCTTGAACCACAGCTCTTCGCTGCGGCCCATTTGCACGCTGCTGAGCTGCGCGTCATTGAACGTTTCGATGCGCTGTGCGGGTTTGTTTTGAAGCTGAGCATGCACCTGTGGCGGGTGTTCGATGCTGTCGGCCAGGGTCACCAGAACACCAGCCTGTTTGTCAAAGGCCTGGACCCAGCCGCCATGTTTGACGACCGTGGCCGACCGCTGTGCAACATCAAAGCGCCAGAGGTGTTGGCGGCCCTCTTGTTGCGCCGTGAAGAGCAGGGCGCCGCCATCGCCCTCGCGTTCTTCCCATTGCAAGGGGGCTTGCACCTCATGGTCCCACTCACCGCTGATGACCTGCCAGTCTTTGCCCTTGCGTTGCCACACCGCCAACTGCGCTGGCATGGTGTGTTTGGCGCCTTGGTGGCTGGCGGTGAAGGCAACTTGATCGTCGGCCGGGCTGTAGCGCGGCGTGCCGCAATCCCACTCGCTGTCTTGCACGATGACCTTGCAGCGTTGGTTGCTGAGCTCGATTTCAGCCAAGGCAAAACAGTTGCCGATGCGCTTTTCTTCGCTCGGATCAAAGGAAAAAACGACGCGCTTGCCGTCGCGTGAGATGTCGAATTGCTGCGCGTCGGGGTCGGTGCGGGTGAGCTCATAGCCTGAGCCCTCAAAGAGGTCGCGCACCTGGCCGTTGGAAACGTTGAGCACATGCAAATGCGCCACTCGGCCCAGCGGGATCTGGTGGTCCCAAAAGCGGTATTGCGCTTCGCTCGTGGCGTAGCCGGTTTCTTTGCGGGCCTTGAATTCTTTGAGTTTCGCGGCTTGGGCCTTGCCAGTCGCCGCACCCCTCGCCTTGGCGCCCGGTTCAGGCCAAACCCAGCTGACAAAGACAATGTGCTTGCCGTCTGGGCACCAGCGAAAGGCCCCGACGCCTGTGGCAACTTTGCTTGCGCGACGCGCTTCACCACCATCCGGGGCAATCAGGTAGAGCTGGCTTTCTTCGTCCTTGCTGTCTTCTTGTTCGCGCTTGGCAGTGAAAGCAATGAGGTCGCCCTGCGGGCTCCACAAAGCTTGGCCGTCTTTTTCACCTGCGCTTGTTAACGTTCGAGCTTGGCCACCCAGCGTGGACAACAACCACAGCGCGCTGGTGCCCTTGTTGTCTTCCATCGAATAGCGCGTGACCGAGACCACAGCTTGCGCGCCATCGGGCGACAGGCTGGGCGCGCCGACGCGCTCCATCTGCCAGAGTTTGTCAACAGTGATGGGTGCGGTTTTGCGCGGAACTTGGGTCATGTGTGGTTTCGCTTGGGCCCACGACGGGCTATCGCGCCTTGAGGATTTGCCAGTCGAGATGGGCCATCACCGAGGGCCATTCGGCCGACGTGATGCTGTAAACAACGGTGTCACGCAGCGTGCCGTTGCTGGCCCGTTGGTGGTTGCGCAAGATGCCGTCGAGCTGCGCGCCAAGGCGCTCTATCGCGCGGCGGCTTTGCGTGTTGAAGCGATGCGTGCGGAACTCCACCGCGATGCACTGCAAAGGCCCGAAAGCATGTGCCAAAAGCAGCCGTTTGCACTCCGTGTTGAGCGGCGTGCGCTGCACACTTTGGGCATACCACGTGGAGCCGATTTCAACGCGCTGGTGCGCGTTGTCGATGTTCATGTAGGTGCTCATGCCCACCGGTGTGCCACAAGCGTCGAGTACGGTGAAGGGCAGCATGCTGCCAGCGCGGTGCAACGACAAGCGTCGCTCGATCTCTGCGGCCATGTGCTCGGGCGCGGGTATCGCTGTGTACCAAAGTTTCCAAAGTTCCCCGTCGCAAACGGCGCGACACAGCGCCTCAGCGTGGTCCGGCAACAGCGGCACCAAACTGGTGGTCAGCCCGCGCAAGCTCACGGGCTCGGTGATCTTGGGTAATGTCATGCGTTGGCCACTGGTTGTTGGCAGCGGGCTGTTGATCGTCGGTACGTGGTCACCTGTCAGTGGTCCTGCGTCGGTAGTGATCTGAGGTGGAACAAAACCAATCGATCAACGGTTGTGGCGCTGCATGAATACGAGCTTTTCAAAGAGCGTCACGTCTTGCTCATTTTTGAGCAGTGCGCCCACCAAGGGCGGCAGCACAACCTTATCGTCTTTGCTCTGCAGCGCTTCCAGCGGAATGTCTTCAGCGACCAGCAGCTTTAACCAATCCAGCAGTTCAGAAGTGGAGGGTTTTTTCTTCAACCCCGGCAGGTTGCGCACATCAAAAAAAGTCTTCATGGCGGCGCTGAGCAACTCCTTCTTGATTCTGGGGAAGTGCACATCCACGATGGCCTGCATGGTGGCAGCGTCGGGGAACTTGATGTAGTGAAAGAAGCAGCGGCGCAAGAAGGCGTCGGGCAGTTCTTTTTCATTGTTGGAGGTGATGAAGACCAGCGGGCGATGGCGCGCCTTGACCAACTCGCGGGTTTCGTAAACGTAGAACTCCATGCGATCGAGTTCGCGCAACAAGTCGTTGGGGAATTCAATGTCGGCCTTGTCGATTTCGTCGATCAGCAACACCTGCGGCTTGTCTGCCGTGAAGGCCTGCCACAAAATTCCGCGGATGATGTAGTTGCGGATGTCTTTGACACGGTCTGAAGCGTCTAAATCGGCCAATTGGCTGTCACGCAAACGGCTCACGGCGTCGTATTCGTACAAGCCTTGTTGTGCCTTCGTGGTGCTCTTGATGTGCCACTGCAAAAGCGGCATATCAAGGGCGGCGGCGACTTCTTCTGCCAGCATGGTCTTGCCCGTTCCGGGCTCGCCCTTGACCAGTAAAGGGCGCTGCAGGGTGATGGCGGCGTTGACGGCCAGCATCAAGTCCTGCGTGGCGATGTAAGTGTTGGAGCCCTGAAATTTCATGCTGATTGGCGGCGCAAAGCGGCTGGGTAAGGAGATCGAACAATGGCTGCGAATCAGTATAAGGGCCGTATAATTTTGGGGTTTTGCCACGCCCTTGCACTGTGCTTTGCAGTGGTGATCCAGCAAGACCCTATCAACCCAAGACTTCGAGCGATGATGACCAAAGCCCCGACCCTGATGCTGGCCCACGTGCTGTCCCTTGTCCTGGCCCTTGCGCTGTCGACGTTCAGCGCCACGGCGTCGGCACAAAATGCCACCGAGGGTGAGAAGAAAGCCGCCATGTGCATCGGCTGCCACGGCATCCATGGCTACCAGGCGAGCTTCCCGGAGGTCTACCGCGTGCCGCGTATTTCCGGCCAAAACGCCAAATACATCGCCGCATCACTTGATGCCTATCGAAAAGGCGACCGCAAGCATCCTTCGATGCGCGCGGTGGCAGGTTCACTCACCGACGCGGACATTGCAGATTTGGCAGCGTTCTACGAGAAACACGGCGCCGCGACGGCCAAGCCGGTGTCTGACGAAGCACCGGCCAGAGCAAGCGCCGCCGCTGAAGCACTGCTCACGAAAGGCGTTTGTGCTTCGTGCCATGGTGCCAATTTCAACAAGCCCATCGATGGCGCCTACCCCAAAGTGGCGGGGCAACCCGCCGACTATTTGTATGCTGCGCTGAAGTCCTATCAAGTAGAGGGCAACCCGCACGTGGGCCGCGCCAACGCCATCATGGCGGGGCAGGTGAAACAGTTCAAACTGGCCGAGCTCAAGATCATCGCCAACTACATCGCCTCATTGCCTGGCGATGTGCGCACGGTGCCGCAGCCCAAACTGCACGCTGGTGCGGGGCATTGAGCCATTGAGCAGTTGAGCAGTTGAGGTGTAGAGCTGTAGCGCTGTAGAGGCCTCGGCGACTTCCAATTCATGAACTGAGCCACTTCGGTGGGGTCACGCAGGCGACGCACAGCCGGTCTTGGCCAGTTCGGACGCCAACCAATGTCTGAACACGATGATGGGCTCACGTTCTTCGCCTGCCTTGCGATAGCACAGGAAATGAGTCGCACGCTCGATGCGTCGGAACATCGGGCCTTCGATGGCGATCAACTCGCCGCGCTCCAGCTCGAGCTCAGCGAAGCGGCGGGTTTCCAGCGCGATGCCCAGCCCGTCGACCGCAGCGGCCACCGCGAGGGAACCCCGGTCGAACGACGGTCGCTCGCGTGCAGGTAGCTTGACCCCGTTGAGCTTGTACCAATCGGCCCATTGCACCGGGTTGAGTTTCGAATCGATC
>JAYVRO010000177.1:0-25563 GCA_043776165.1 Rubrivivax sp.
AGCACACCCAGCGTGTACAAGCCTACCGGGATCGCTACGGAGTGTGAATGCACAGAATTGAACGATTCAGTGGTGTTGATGCACTGGCCCGGCTGGGGCTGGGCTGTGCAGTGGCCGCATGTTTTTTCCACGTTGCAGGGGCTTGGGCGCAATCGACTGACGCCAAGACCAACCCTGGCATTTACTCTTGCGTTGACGACAAGGGCCGCAAGCTCACCGCCGACCGACCCATCCCGGAATGCGCGAGCAAGGAACAGCGCATCTTGAACGGCGACGGCTCGCTGCGCACCACGCGCCCGCCCACCTTGACAGCTGAAGAACGCGCCGAGCAAGAAGCCCGAGATCGACGTTTGGCCGAAGAGCGCATGGTGGCGGCCGAGATCTTGCGGCGCGATCGCAACCTGCTGGCACGTTACCGCGATGAGGCTGTTCACAACAAAGCCCGCGCTTCGGCACTCGACACGGTGAAGCTGGCCATGAAGTCCTCTGAGCTGCGCCTCAAAGAACTGGCCGCTGAACGCAAGCCCTTGCAAGAAGAGGCTGAGTTCTACAACCGCAAACCCATGCCCGCCAAGTTGCGCACCGCGTTGGACGCCAACGACGCCGCCAACGACGCCCAGCGTTCCGCTGTGACCAACCAAGAAGCGGAGCTGGTGCGTGTGAACCGTTTGTATGACGTCGAACTGGACCGCCTGCGCAAGCTATGGGCCGGGGCCCGCCCAGGCTCGCTGGGGCCACTGCCCACGGCGAACCATGCCCGACCGGCGGTGTTGACTGCGGCGCCTGTGGTGTCTGCGCCAGTGCAGCCACTCGCAACAGCTGCGTCGCGTTAGTCATTCACTGGATGTGTCCTCGAAAGGGCGGCGCGGCAATCCGTCCGCGTGTTTTGCCCGCCACTCGTTCACGCGCAGGCCAAACTCAGCCCAAACGCTGCTTCAAAAGCTCTCCGGCTTGCGCCGGATTGGCCTTGCCCTGGCTGGCTTTCATGACCTGGCCCACCAAGGCATTGAAGGCCTTGTCCTTGCCAGCTCGGTACTCGTCCACGCTCTTGCTGTTGGCAACAATCACGGCGTCAACAAGGGCTTGCAGCGCCGTGTTGTCGCTCAGCTGTTTCAAACCTTTGGCGCCGATAAGGGTGTCGACGTTGTCACCCTCACCAACCCACAGCGCATCAAATACTTGGCGTGCACCGTTGTTTGAAACGGTGCCGTCGACAACCTTTGAAATGAGTGAAGCCAACATGGCGGCGCTGACGGGCGCAGCGTCAATGCCCAGGCCCTCGGCGTTGAGCCTGCGTGAGACCTCGCCCATCAGCCAATTTGCAGCGAGTTTGGGCTGACGGCAAGCATCACGCACCGCCTCGTAGTAGCGCGCCTGGGCAAGACTGGTGGTCATCATGGCGGCGTCATGAGGCGCCAGGCCGTCGTCGCGCACAAAGCGCTCAGCCATGCGGGCGGGCAGCTCGGGCATCGCCTGGCGCACCTGAGCAATCCACTCGGGCGAGATGACCAAGGGGGGCAAATCGGGATCGGGAAAGTAGCGGTAATCGTGCGCGTCTTCTTTGGTGCGCATGGCCCGTGTTTCGCCCTTGCCGCCATTGCCGTCCGGGTTGAAAAGCACGGTGGCTTGTTGAATGGTCAAACCATCTTCAATGCGGTCGATTTGCCACTGCACCTCGCAATCGATGGCGATTTGCAAAAAACGAAAGCTGTTGAGGTTCTTGATCTCGCGCCGCGTGCCTAAAGCTGCACCCGGTTTGCGCACAGACACGTTGGCGTCGCAGCGAAAACTGCCTTCCTGCATGTTGCCGTCGCACACACCGAGCCACACCACCAACGCATGCAGCGCCCGAGCGTACTCAACGGCTTCTGCGGCAGAGCGCATGTCCGGTTCGGTGACGATTTCGAGCAGCGGCGTGCCGGCGCGGTTGAGGTCTATACCCGTCTGACCTTGGTAGTCCTCGTGCAAGCTTTTGCCTGCGTCTTCTTCCAGATGCGCGCGCGTGAGTTGCACGGAATGTGGCTTCCCATCCAACATGAAATGCACGCGACCCCCTTGCACCACAGGGGTTTCGTACTGGCTGATCTGGTAGCCCTTGGGGAGGTCGGGGTAGAAGTAGTTCTTGCGCGCAAAGATCGACATCGGCGCGATCTGCGCGTCCAGCGCCAACCCCAGGCGAATGGCGCGCTCCACAGCACCCTTGTTCATCACCGGCAAGGTCCCGGGCAGGGCTAAATCCACGGCGCAGGCTTGCGTGTTGGGCACCGCACCGAAAGCTGTGCTGGCGCCACTGAAAATTTTGCTCAGCGTCGAGAGTTGGGCGTGTGTTTCCAGGCCGATGACAACCTCATAGCCGCGAACAAGCGGACCTGTGGGGATGTGGGCAGGGCTGGGGACTGGGTGGGTCGTCATGGGCTCAGTAACCCGCTGGTGCGCGGTCGTGAAAGTCAGTGGCCTGCTGCAACGCATGGGCCGCGTGCAGCAGTGGCCCCTCGCCAAAGTAGTTGCCAATGAGCTGCAGGCCGACGGGCATGCCGCCTTGGCCAAAGCCTGCTGGCATGCTCATGCCTGGCAAGCCGGCCAAGCTGGCGGGCAAGGTAAAGATGTCGGCCAGGTAACTGGCCACGGGGTCGTCGCCTTTGTCGCCCAACTTCCAGGCCACGGTGGGCGCCACGGGCCCGGCGATGACATCGCACTGCGCAAAGCAGGCTTGAAAGTCGTCAGCAATCATGCGGCGCAGTTTTTGCGCTTGTTTGTAATACGCGTCGTAATACCCGTGCGACAAAACGTAGGCGCCGATCATGATGCGGCGCTTGACTTCCGGGCCAAAACCTTCGGCGCGGGTCTTTTTGTACATGTCCATCAAGTCGGTGTACTGCGCCGCGCGGTGGCCGAATTTCACGCCGTCGAAGCGGCTCAGGTTGGAGCTGGCTTCGGCCGGGGCAATGATGTAGTAGACGGGGATGGAGAGCTCGGTGCGCGGCAGCGTCACGTCGACCAAGGTGGCGCCCAGGGTTTGCAGCTCGCTCAAAGCCACGCGCACTGCTGCCTCCACATCACCGGCCAAGCCCTGCGGGAAGAACTCTTTGGGCAAGCCCACACGCAAGCCCAGCAACGGTTGCTTGGCCGTGGCGCCTGCGCGGGGCGCCAGCATCTGGGCGTGAAAGTCTTGTGCTGGGCGCTGGGCACTGGTGGCGTCGCGTTCATCAAAACCGCTCATGGCCGATAGCAACAAAGCGCAGTCTTCAGCACTGCGCGCCATGGGCCCGGCCTGGTCCAGGCTGGACGCAAAAGCCACCATGCCGTAGCGTGAACACACGCCATAAGTGGGCTTGATGCCGGTGATGCCGCAAAAACTGGCGGGCTGGCGGATCGAGCCCCCCGTATCGGTGCCTGTGCTGGCGGGCAACAAACGCGCGGCCACTGCTGCTGCGCTGGCACCCGATGAACCACCGGGCACGCGGCGCTTGTCCCAGGGGTTCAGCACGGGGCCGTAGGCCGAGTTCTCATTGCTTGACCCCATGGCAAATTCATCACAGTTCAGCTTGCCCAAGGTCACTGTGCCGGCTTGCGCCAAACGTGCCACCACAGTGGCGTCAAAGGGGCTGGCATAACCCTGCAAGATCTTTGAGCCCGCCGTGGTGGGCAACCCGGTACGCGCAAAGTCGGTGGCAAAGATGTCTTTGTGGGCGATGGGCACGCCGTTCAGCAGCCCGCCTTCACCGCGGGCTGCCAAAGCGTCGGCATGTTGCGCCCGTGCCAACGCACGCTCGGCGTTCAGGCACAAGAAACTACCGAGATCGTTGTGCTCGGTGATGCGTGCAAGCAAATGTTGCGTCAATTCGAGCGATGACAGCTCGCGCCGTGCGATGGCCCGTGCAGCCTGCGCCACACCCAGCTTGTGCAGCGTCATTCGATCACCTTGGGCACAAGAAACAGGCCGTCTTCCACGGCGGGCGCGGTGCGCTGGTTGGCGTCGCGCTGGTTGGTTTCGGTGACCGCGTCATCGCGCAGCCGCAGTGACACGTCTTGCACCGCAGACAGCGGCGTGAACAGGGGCTCCACGCCCGCTGTGCTCACCGCGCTCATTTGCTCAACGATGGAGAAAAAGCTGTTGAGTTGGCCGAGCATGGCGGCTTGCTCTGACGCAGAAAGCTCCAGCCGAGCGAGGTGCGCAATGCGGGTCACGTCGAGGGGTGTCAGGGCCATGGTGCGGGGTTGAATGGGAGCACGGCGCGAAGCAACCGCGAGGGCCCATTTCAGATGCCAAATAAGGCCGCAAATGGGCCGGGAAGAAGGGTCGATGCAGTATTATCTCTGGTTACTTCAAGGCCCTATTTAGCAGTGAACATCGGGGCTTGGCGGGTTGGCTGTGCATTCACAGGCAAGCCACAAAAATTAACTTGCCAAGTGACACAAGCCCCGACACAAGCCCCGACACAACCCCAGCCACAACCCTCAGACACACGCCCAATTCCGGCCCCCACCCACATCTTTGCCACCTGCCGCCGCCCCAAAAGGCCGCCGCTTTTGCACCATGTTCGCTTCCCTGCGCAGCTATTTCTCTACCGACCTGGCCATTGACCTGGGCACTGCCAACACGCTGATTTATGTGCGTGGCAAGGGCATCGTGCTCGACGAGCCTTCGGTTGTCGCCATCCGCCACGAAGGTGGCCCCAATGGCAAAAAAACCATCCAGGCGGTGGGCCGTGACGCCAAGGCGATGTTGGGCAAAGTGCCCGGCAACATCGAAGCCATTCGCCCCATGAAAGACGGCGTGATTGCCGACTTCACGGTGACCGAGCAAATGCTCAAGCAGTTCATCAAGATGGTGCACCCGCGCGGCATCCTGCGGCCCAGCCCACGCATCATCATTTGCGTGCCTTGCGGCTCAACCCAGGTGGAACGCCGCGCCATCCGTGAATCGGCCTTGGGCGCAGGCGCGTCTGACGTCTACCTGATCGAAGAGCCCATGGCAGCGGCCATTGGCGCGGGGCTGCCGGTGTCTGAAGCCTCGGGATCGATGGTGGTGGACATAGGCGGCGGCACCACCGAAGTGGGCGTCATCAGCCTGGGTGGCATGGTCTACAAAGGCTCGATCCGCGTGGGTGGCGACAAGTTCGACGAATCCATCATTAACTACATCCGCCGCAACTACGGCATGTTGATTGGCGAGCCCACGGCCGAGGCCATCAAGAAAAACATCGGCTCGGCCTTTCCAGGCTCCGAAGTCAAAGAAATGGAAGTCAAGGGTCGCAACCTCAGCGAGGGCGTGCCGCGCAGCTTCACCATCTCGTCCAACGAGATCTTGGAGGCCTTGACTGATCCGCTGAACCAGATGGTGAGCGCTGTGAAAAACGCACTCGAACAAACCCCGCCCGAGCTGGGTGCCGACATCGCCGAACGCGGCATGATGCTCACAGGCGGCGGTGCACTTTTGCGTGATCTGGACCGCTTGCTGGCTGAAGAAACGGGCCTGCCTGTGCTGGTCGCCGAAGACCCCTTGACCTGCGTGGTGCGCGGCTGTGGCATGGCCCTCGAGCGCATGGAGCGCTTGGGCGGCATCTTCACCTCAGAGTGACGCCAGACACCGGCTCGTACTGAAGCTTGAGCGCGGTCGCACCCATGCCTTTGGGAACGCTTGATCGCGCACCGCCACCGTTCTTTCGGCAGGGCCCAACAGCGCGCACGAAGCTGATTTTTTGTTCGGCGCTGGCACTTTTTCTGATGGTTGCAGATGCACGATTTCGCGTCACCCAGCCTTTGCGCGAAGCCTTGAACCTGGTCCTGTTGCCGGTGCAACATGGCTTGGCCGTGCCCATCGACATGCTGCGGAGTGGTGGCGACTATCTGCAAGGTCTGCATACCGCCCTGGCCAACGAAGCGCGCGTGCGCATCCAACTCACCCGCCAGTCTGAATTGGCCCTGCGTGCCGATACCTTGACAGCAGAGAACCAGCAGCTGCGTGGACTTTTGGAGCTGCGTCTGCGAACCAAAGTGCGGGCCATTGCAGCCGAGGTGATGTACGACGCTGCCGACCCCTATTCACGCAAGTTTTTCCTCGATGCCGGCAGCACGCGCGGTATCCAGCTGGGTTCGCCGGTCATCAACGAACAGGGGGTTTTGGGTCAGGTGACCCGGGTCTACGCACTGGCCAGCGAAGTGACATTGTTGGCCGACAAGGATGCCGCCATTCCCGTTCTGAATGTGCGCACGCAGCAGCGCAGTGCAGCCTTTGGCGGGGTGTACGGCGGCGCGGCGGTGAGCAGTGTGGGTGCCACCATTGATAACGCGGCGAGTAACGCAGCGAATGGTGCGGCGAGTGGTGCGATCCGTGGTTCAACTAGCGCGCCCAAAACGGCCCCCGCCGCCGTGATGGAGCTGCGCTTCATGTCGGGCAATGCCGACGTGCAAGTCGGTGACACGCTGCACACCAGCGGCGTGGACGGCGTCTACCCACCAGGGTTGCCAGTCGCGCGCGTGGTGAGTGTTGAAAGGCGCGTCGAGTCAAGCTTCGCGCGCGTTTTGCTGAGCCCAGCGGCGGCGCCCGATGCGGTGCGCCATGTGCTGGTGCTGGAGCCCGTGGGCGTGCAGTTGCCGCCGCGCCCAGCCCCCGACGCGCCGCCTGCGCCACGTGCCCGCAAAGGCGCCAAAGCCGCCACTGCTGCTGGCTCATCCAATGCAACAACGAGCGCCGCAACCAGCCCTGCCAGCGCTGCCCTCCAGGCATCAGGAGCTCGCCCATGATCATGCCGCGCGGCTCCGACCAACTGCTGCTGCCCGCCAGCCCGTGGTTCATCGGTTTGAGCCTGTTGCTGGCCGTGGTTTTTGAGCTTCTGCCCCTGGGGCGGCACGCTGCTTTGCCCGACATGTTGGCCTTGGTGCTGGTGTTTTGGAATGTGCACCAGCCGCGCCGCATTGGCATCGGTTGGGCCTTTGCTTTTGGCCTCTTGATCGACGTCAACGACGGCGCCATGCTGGGCCAACACGCGCTGGCCTACACGCTGCTGAGCTTTGTGGCCGTCACCATCCACCGGCGCTTGCTGTGGTTCGGTTTGATCGAACAAGCGCTGCAAATCTTTCCCCTCTTTTTGGCTGCGCATGGCGTGGCGCTGTGCGTTCGCATGTTGGTGGGCGGCATGTTCCCTGGGTGGTGGCTGTTGCTCGCGCCGGTGGGCGAAGCGCTCTTGTGGCCGGTGGTCACGATCTTGCTGCTGGCGCCACAAATGCGGGCGCCCGACCGCGACCAAAATCGTCCGCTTTGAAGTCCCACGCCGCATGACAGAAATCAAAGACCTTGACCGCGAGCTGAGCCGTTTTCGGGGCCGCTTGTTGGCGGCAGCGGCCTTTGTCTTGCTGGCGTTTGGCCTGTTGGCGGCACGCTTGGTGGTCTTGCAAGTGCTGCGCCACGACGAGCTCTCCACGCAAGCCGAAGCCAATCGCATTGCCGTTGTGCCCATCGTGCCTAACCGGGGGCTCATCGTTGACCGCAACGGTGTGATCTTGGCGACCAACTATTCAGCTTACACGCTGGAGATTTCACCAGCGCGATCTGGCCCTGTAGACGCCACCATCGACGAGCTCGCCAAAGTGCTGGACATCGCCGCGCGCGACCGCCGTCGGTTCAAGCGTTTGGCTGAAGAGAGCAAGAGTTTTGAGTCACTGCCCATTCGCACCAAACTCAGCGACGAAGAGGTGGCGCGATTCATGGCGCAGCGCTTTCGCTTCCCGGGTGTCGATGTGAAAGCGCGTTTGTTCCGCAGTTACCCCATGGGCGAGGTGGGCAGCCATTTGTTGGGCTACATCGGGCGCATCAACCAGGCTGAAAAAAAGGCCATAGACGACTGGAGCGAAGAAGAGCAAGGCAACTACAAAGGCACGGAGTACATCGGCAAACTCGGTATCGAACAAAGCTACGAACGGGAGCTGCATGGCACCACGGGGTTCGAGCAAGTTGAAACCAGCGCCGGGGGGCGCGCCATGCGACGTTTGTCAAGCCACCCAGCGACACCGGGCAACACGCTCAAGCTGTCGATTGACATCCGCTTGCAAGCCCTGGTTGAAGAACTCTTTGGCAACCGCCGTGGCGCTTTGGTGGCACTCGACCCACGCAACGGCGAGGTGCTGGCCTTTGTCTCCAAACCCACCTTCGACCCCAACCTGTTTGTCGATGGCATCGATGTTGAGAGCTGGCGCGAGCTGAACGAGAGCATCGACAAGCCCTTGCTCAACCGTGCGCTGCGTGGCACCTATCCACCTGGCTCCACTTTCAAACCCTTCATGGCTTTGGCCGCTTTGAACAGCGGCAAGCGCTTGCCCAGCACGGTGATCCATGACGGCGGCACGTTCCAGTTTGGAAACCATACTTTTCGCAGCCACGGCGACACCGGCCTGGGTGCTGTGGACATGCACCGCTCTATCGTGCAGTCGAGCAACGTCTACTACTACTCGCTGGCCAACGAGATGGGTGTGGACTTGATGCACGCGCAGCTTTCGCCCATGGGTTTTGGCCGCAAGACGGGTGTTGACATGGAAGGCGAAGTGACAGGCTTGTTGCCATCAACCGAGTGGAAAAAACGCGCCTACAAAAAGCCCGAGCAACAGCGCTGGTACGCCGGTGAAACCATCTCGCTGGGCATTGGCCAGGGCTACAACAACTTCACCATGTTGCAGATGTCCAGCGCCTTGGCCACGCTGGTCTCCGGCGGGCTGCGCTTCAAACCGCGCTTGGTCAGCGAGGTGGTTGATGTCGTGAGTGGCAAGATCCAACCTGTGGCCAGTGACGCGCTCACGCCACTGGCCTACAAACCAGAACACGTGGACATCATCAAGCGCGCCTTGTACGGTGTGACGCAAGAAGGCACCTCCACACGCATCTTCGTTGGTGCGCCGTACCAAAGCGGCGGCAAGACCGGCACGGCACAGGCCGTGGGCATCCGCGCCAATGAAAAATACAACGCCAGCAAGCTGGACGAATACCAGCGTGACCACTCGCTTTACGTCGCGGTAGCACCCATGGCCGAGCCCACCATCGCCTTGGCCGTGGTCGTTGAAAACGCGGGCTTTGGCGCCACCGCAGCCGCACCCATTGCAAGGCGTGTTTTCGACTACGCGTTGTCCGGCCTTTACCCGAGCGATGAAGACATCGCTGCCACACGGGAAGGCAAAACCAGCGTGCCCGTGGGCCGCCCGCGGCGCGCTGCTGACATGCCCCTGCCCAACCAGGCTGCGGCCCTGGCGGCACGATGAGCAACACCTTTGCCAGCGCCACGTTGTGGCAACGCCTGCGCCCGATCTTGCTGGGTTTTGATGGGCCGCTGGCTCTGGCCATCTCGCTGCTGGCCGCCATCGGTTTGGTGACCATGTACTCAGCCGGCTTTGACCATGGCACCCGCTTTGCCGACCATGGCCGCAACATGCTCATCGCCTTGGCCGTGCTTTTCGTGGTGGCGCAGGTGCCACCACAAAAATTGCAGCAGCTTGCCGTGCCGCTGTATGTGCTGGGGGTGCTTTTGCTGATCCTCACTGCATTGCCGGGTGTGGGCATCACCAAAAAAGGCGCCACTCGCTGGCTCAACCTGGGTGTGGTGATCCAACCCAGCGAGGTGCTGAAAATCGCCATGCCCCTGATGCTGGCCTGGTGGTTTCAAAAGCGCGAAGGTCAACTGCGCGTCAGTGACTTTTTTGTTGCTGCGCTGATGGTGCTCTTGCCCGTGGCCATCGTCATCAAGCAGCCCGACCTGGGCACAGCACTGCTGATTTTGTTTTCTGGCGTTTATGTCATGTTTTTCGCAGGCCTGTCATGGCGTCTGGTCTTGCCCGTGATGGTGCTGGGCGGTGCGGCCGTGCTGGCCGTGGTGTTGACGCAAGACGCCATTTGCGCCGAAGGCGTGCGCTGGCCCTTGCTGCGCGAATACCAGCAGCACCGCATCTGCACTTTGCTCGACCCCACCACCGACCCACTGGGAAAGGGGTTTCACATCATCCAGGGCATGATCGCCATCGGCTCGGGTGGGATCAGCGGCAAAGGCTTCATGCAGGGCACACAAACACACCTGGAGTTCATCCCCGAGCGCACGACCGACTTCATCTTCGCCGCCTTGGGTGAAGAGTTTGGATTGGCAGGTGCTTTGCTGCTCATCTGCGCGTTCATGTTCCTGATTTTTCGCGGCCTGATGATTGCCGCCGACGCCCCCACCGTCTTCACCCGTTTGCTCGCCGGGGCCACCACCCTGAGCGTCTTCACCTACGCTTTTGTCAACATGGGCATGGTCAGCGGCATCTTGCCCGTGGTCGGTGTGCCACTGCCCTTTGTCAGCTATGGCGGCACGGCCATGGTGTCACTGGGTTTGGGACTGGGCATCTTGATGTCGGTGTCGCGCAGCAAGCGTCTCATGCAGTCTTGATGTTCCACGTGACATTGCAATGAACGTAGGCGTCATCGGCATCGGCAACATGGGCTTGGGTATGGCGCTGCGCTTGCGAGAGAGCGGGCACAGCGTGCTTGTGCGCGACATTGACACCGCGCGCGTCGCCTTGGCCGTGGGCTGCGCCGCAGCGGCCAGCGCGGGCGCGTTGGCGAAACAATGCGAACTGATCATCGTCAGCGTGGTCGACGCGGCGCAGGTAGAACAAGTGCTCTTTGACGCCGATGGCGTGACCAGCGTGTCACCGAAACGAGCGGGTGGCCCAGAACCGCGCTGCATCATGTTGTGCCCCACCATCGGCCCGCACGATGTTGAAGACTTCAACACCAGGCTGCAAAGCCGGGGTTTTGCCGTCATCGACGCACCCATGTCCGGCGGACCCGTGCGGGCACGCAACGGCAGCATGAGTTTGATGGTGGCTTGCGAAGACGCTCACTTCAATCGTTGGGAGAGCGTGCTCAGAACGCTGGCCTCGGCTTTGTTTCGCATCAGCGACAAGCCCGGCGACGGCGCACGCACCAAGCTTGTCAACAACTTGCTCGCTGCCATCAATTTGGTGGGTGCGGCAGAGGCCCTGGCTCTGGCGCAGAAGCTCGGACTCGACGCCACCACCACGCTCGGCGTGATCGAAGCATCGAGCGGCCAAAGTTGGATTGGCTCCGACCGGTTGCGCCGCGCACTGGCGGGCGACACGTTGCCACAAGCGCACATGGGCTTGCTCGCCAAAGACAGCGCGTTGGCCATGGCGCAAGCCCATGCAGCCGGTTTTGACGCTGCCTTGGGGCAGGTGGCCACCGCGCGATTTGCGCAAGCCCTGCAAGCCGGTTGGGCACGTGCTGACGACTCTGCCATGTGGGACTTTCTTGCCGGCCGGTGACTCGCTTTCAAGTGTTTGTGCGGCAACACCCAATGCGACATCGCTGTTGTTAACTTTCGACCTTGTCGATTGCCGGGAACCGCACGGTGAACAGCGCGCCGGGCCCGTGGGGGGGCGCCAACGTGTTGGCGTCGCGCAGCGTGACCTGCGCGTCGTGCTGCAAAGCAATTTCACGCACGATGGCCAGGCCCAAACCTGAGCCATCGACTTGTGTGCCCAAGGCGCGATAAAAGGCCCTGAACACCAATTCACGCTCGGTCTGCGGGACACCCGGACCGGTGTCCTCTACTTGCAGCACGACGCTGCCGCTGAGGGCTTCGACGCTGATGCGCGCGGTCACTGTGCCGCCCTCGGGCGTGTATTGCAGGGCGTTGTCCACCAGGTTGCGCACCAATTCGCGCGCCAGCACGGGTTGGCCCAGCAGCACCGCGTGCTCGGGGCCTTCAAAGCCCAGGTCGATGCGTTTGTCCATCGCGCGGGGCACAAAGTCGCGCACGGTTTCGATGGTGATCTGCGCCATGTCCGTGGGCTCGGTGCGCAAGGTCTGTTCCTGGCTTTCAGCGCGCGCCATGGCCAACAACTGGTTCACCATGTGGGCAGCGCGCTCGCTTGACAGCGCTATCTGCTGCAAGGAATGTTTCATGGATAAGGGGTCGGCGCGGCCGCTCGCCAAGTCGCGCCCGGCCAGTTCGGCCTGCATGCGCAAGCCCGCCAGTGGCGTTTTCAGTTGGTGTGCGGCGTCGGCCAAGAAGTGGCGCTGCGCTGAGATCGATTGATCCAAGCGCAGAAGCAGCTCGTTGATGGCGCGCACCAAGGGCGCCACCTCTTCAGGCACATCGCCCTCGGGAATGGCGCTCAGATCACCACTCTCGCGCTGGCGAATGCGTTGCTGCAACTCGACCAATGGGCGGATGCCGCGGCTCAGCGCAAACCACACCAACAACACGGCCAAGGGCAGGATGGCGAACTGGGGCAGGATCACGCCCTTGATGATTTCTGTGGCCAGGCGAGAGCGTTTCTCCAGCGGCTCAGCCATCTGCACCAAGGCGTCGCCTTCGGTGGCTTGCGTGCTCGCCTCGCCCTTGTTCAACGCTGCCAAGGGCAGCCAAAGGTAGGCCACGCGCACACGTTCGTCCCGCACCACGTCATCTCGAAAGTGCAGCTCGTTGTCACGCGGCGCGTCTTCGCTGGGCACGGGCAAGTGGGCCTCACCAGCCAACAACTCGCCGCGCTGACCCAGCACTTGGAAAAAGACACGGTCGTCGTCTTCGTCGGCGCTGCGCGTCAGGGAGTTGGCAGCGCGCGTGAGCTTGTGAACCGAAGCCTGGTTCAGGCCGCGACCTGCCGCATGTTCCGCCACCACTTCCTGCGCCAGGTTACGCGCCAATTCGCCCAGCTCACGGTCATAGGGTCGGTTGGCAATGCCCTGCGCCACCAGCCAGGTCAACGCGACGCTGGCCGGCCACACCAGCAGCAGCGGGGCCAACATCCAGTCGAGTATTTCGCCAAAGAGCGAACGGGTTTCACGCGGGGATTTTTTCAAGGCAGTAGCCCAGCCCACGTACCGTGGCAATGCGCACGGGGCCGTGCTCGATCTTTTTACGCAAGCGGTGGATGTAGACCTCGATGGCGTTGTTGCTGACCTCTTCACCCCACTCACACAAGCGCTCGACCAACTGGTCTTTGCTGACCAGGCGGCCAGCGCGTTGAAGCAACACCTCAAGCAAGCTGAGTTCACGCGCTGAGAGCTCGATCAATTGTTCGTTCATGTAAGCCACACGACCCGTCGCGTCAAAGCTCAAAGGACCATGTTTGATGACGCTGGAGGCCGTGCCCAAACCGCGCCGTGTCAAGGCCCGCACGCGAGCTTCAAGTTCCTGCAAGGAGAAGGGTTTGGCCATGTAGTCGTCAGCGCCCAGATCGAGCCCCTTGACGCGCTGCTCAATGCTGTCGGCCGCCGTGAGGATGAGCACCGGCATGCTCGAGCCCCGGCCGCGCAATTTGCGCAGCACGTCAAAGCCGTGCATGCGTGGCAGGCCCAGGTCAAGAATCACCAAGTCAAACTCATGCGACGCCAATGCCGCGTCGGCCTCACTGCCATTGCCTACTTGGTCCACCGCGTAGCCCGATGCACGCAAAGCGCGCAACAAACCATCTGCCAGAACTTGGTCATCTTCGGCGATCAGGATGCGCATGCGCTGTCTCCTGCGCAGGACTTGTGGGCCAGTGGGTGAGCCGTTTGGAGGCAGCTGCTAGCGGCTGATGGCGACCGATGCCGTCTGCTGCTGTCTGCTGCTGCCTGCCGCCGTCTGCTGCTGTCTACTGCTGTCTGGTAATGCGCCCGCGCTGGGGATCGATTTTAGGAGTCCGCTACCCCCCCTAGAACGAGGCTTAACCCAGGGCATAAAAAGTACTGTACAAACATCCAGCTTTGGTCATAATGCGCCCACCTCAAGGAGACACCCCATGGACGCACCCGTGAAAGCACTGAACACCGAAAAGGCCAAGGCCTTGCAAGCCGCTTTGTCGCAAATCGAGAAGCAATTTGGCAAGGGCTCGATCATGCGGCTGGGTGAAGGTGAGGTCATCGAAGACATCCAGGTTGTCTCCACTGGCTCACTGGGTCTGGACATCGCTTTGGGCGTGGGTGGCCTGCCCCGCGGCCGCGTGGTTGAAATCTACGGGCCCGAGTCTTCGGGAAAAACCACGCTCACCTTGCAAGTCATTGCCGAGATGCAAAAACAGGCCGGCACCTGCGCATTCATCGACGCCGAGCACGCACTCGACATCCAATATGCGCAGAAGTTGGGCGTCAATTTGCAAGAACTGCTCATCAGCCAGCCTGACACCGGCGAGCAGGCCCTTGAGATCGTTGACGCACTGGTGCGTTCGGGCTCGGTCGACCTGATCGTCATCGACTCGGTGGCCGCGCTCACACCGAAGGCGGAACTTGAAGGCGAGATGGGTGACTCCCTCCCGGGTCTGCAAGCGCGCTTGATGAGCCAAGCCCTGCGCAAGCTGACCGCCACCATCAAAAAGACCAACACCATGGTCATCTTCATCAACCAAATCCGCATGAAGATCGGCGTGATGTTTGGCAACCCCGAGACCACCACAGGAGGCAACGCGCTGAAGTTTTATGCCTCGGTGCGGCTCGACATTCGCCGTACTGGCAACATCAAGAAGGGCGAAGAGATCATTGGCAGCGAGACCAAGGTCAAGGTCGTCAAGAACAAGGTCGCGCCACCTTTCAAAGTGGCTGAGTTCGACATCCTCTACGGCGAAGGCATCAGCCGCGAAGGCGAAATCATCGACATGGGAGTGACGGCCAACATCGTCGACAAGTCCGGTGCCTGGTACGCCTACAAGGGCGAAAAGATCGGCCAAGGCAAAGACAACGCGCGTGAGTTCCTGCGTGAAAACCCAGAGTTGTCGCGTGAGATTGAAAACAAGGTGCGCGCTGAAATGGGCATCCCCGCGCTCAATGGCGAAACTGCTGCTGGCTGATGTGATGTGGGTTGGCCCGGCACCTTGCGCTTCGCTGGACTGAACTGCTTTGGCCTTTGGGGCGCCATCACTGAAGAGCCGGGTGCTGAAGAGCCAAGCACTGCGCTACTTGTCGCAGCGCGAACACTCCCGAGCTGAGCTAGAACGTAAGCTCAAACGTTGGGTGATGGCCAAGCAGAACAGCCGTGACGCTGCGGGTGACGCGCCCTGCACGGCAAATCGTGCCGCACACCCCGACGCCTCCAGCCCTGCCCAGCAAATCACTGCAACGCTGGATGAGTTGACGGCCAAAGGCCTGCTGAGTGACGCGCGCGCCGCGCAGTCGGTGCTCAACAGCAAAGCACCGCGTTATGGCATACGACGCTTGCGCCAAGAATTGCAAGCCAAGGGGCTTGGCGCAGAACTTGTCAGTGCCACCCTGGCAAGTGCCCAGGCTACCGAGTTTGAGCGCGCACAAGACATCTGGCGCCGCAAGTTTGGTGCAACCGCCGCTGACGCCCATCAACGAGCGCGGCAAATGCGGTTCCTGGCAGGACGCGGTTTCACAGGCGAGGTGATTGGTAAAGTCGTTGGTAAGCTCGTGCGCAATGCATCTGATGCGTTCGTGAACGACGAATTCAACGATTTCGACGAAGCCTAGCCCCCCAAACAAGCCTCGACACAGGGCTGTTTTTTGCGGCCATTTGCGGCTATTCGCGGTCGTTTGCGGCATTTTTGCTGCGCAGCAGCATGCTACATTCGCCGCCGCGTCGGCCGGGTTTGGCGCGCTACTTACGGCGGTCGAAGTGCAGTCTCCTGGCGGGCGCGGCTCGTCCACAACGAGATGCCCAAACAAGACCGCCCTGGCACTTTGTTGTTAGCGCTCTGCGGCGATGAAAACACCCCAAGAACACGCTGAAAACACGCTGAAAACACGCTATCGGAACGAGGAGCCCCGCTCATGAAGATCCACGAATACCAAGCCAAAGAGTTGCTGCGCGCGCATGGCGTGCCGGTGCCCCGGGGCTATCCCGCCTTCACGGTGTTGGAAGCCACCGAGGCTGCGCAAAAACTGGGCGGCGGCGTGTGGGTCGTCAAAGCGCAGATCCACGCCGGTGGCCGCGGCAAGGGCGGTGGCGTCAAGCTCGCTCGCTCGCTGGATGAAGTCAAGAAGCTCGCCGGGCAAATCCTGGGCATGCAGCTCGTCACACACCAGACAGGCCCCGCAGGCCAGAAAGTTCGTCGTCTGCTGGTTGAAGAAGGAGCCGACATCAAAAAGGAGTACTACGTCGCAGCGCTCACTGACCGCGCCACGCAAACCGTGGTGATGATGGCCAGCAGCGAAGGTGGCATGGACATCGAGAAGGTGGCACACGACACACCCGAGAAAATCCTCAAGGTGTTTGTCGACCCGCTGGTTGGCCTGAGTGACGCACAAGCCCTTGAACTCGCCAGCGGCATTGGCGTGCCCGCCTCCAGCCAGGCACAGGCCGTGGACGTGCTGAAAAAACTCTACGCCTGCTACATGGCCAGCGACGCTTCACTCGCTGAGATCAACCCTTTGATCCTAGAAGGCAACGGCAACATCAAGGCCTTGGACGCCAAGTTCAACTTCGACAGCAACGCCTTGTATCGCCACGCCGACATCGTGGCTTGGCGAGACCTCGATGAAGAGGACCCGGCTGAAGTAGAAGCCAGCAAGTTTGATTTGAGCTACATCAGCCTGGACGGCAACATTGGTTGTCTCGTCAACGGCGCGGGCTTGGCCATGGCGACCATGGACACCATCAAACTTTTTGGCGGTGAGCCGGCCAACTTTCTGGACGTTGGCGGTGGCGCCACGGCAGAGAAAGTCACCGAGGCTTTCAAGATCATGCTGGCCAACAAAAACGTCAAAGGCATCTTGGTCAACATCTTCGGCGGCATCATGAAGTGCGACACCATCGCCGAAGGTGTGATCGCTGCTTGCAAAGCCACCAACCTCACCGTGCCCCTTGTGGTGCGCATGAAGGGCACGAACGAAGACTTGGGCAAGAAATTGCTGGCTGAATCGGGGCTCCCGATCATCAGCGCCGACACCATGGCGCAGGCAGCAACCAGCATCGTCGCCGCTGTGCACTGAGGACAAGACCATGAGCATCCTGATCGACAAAAACACCAAGGTCATCACCCAAGGCATCACCGGCAAGACGGGGCAGTACCACACCAAGGGTTGCCAGAGTTATGCCAACGGCAAGCACTGCTTCGTGGCAGGCGTGAACCCGAAAAAGGCCGGCGAGAGTTTTGAGGGCATTCCCATCATGGCCAGCGTGAAAGACGCCAAGGCCGCCACGGGCGCCACGGTCAGCGTCATCTACGTACCACCCGCAGGCGCGTCTGACGCGATTTGGGAGGCCGTAGAGGCCGATCTCGACCTCGTCATCTGCATCACCGAAGGCATCCCCGTCAAAGACATGCTCGTGGTGCGCAACCGCATGAAGATGAAAGAAGCGCAAGGTGGCAAAAAAACCCTGCTGCTGGGCCCAAACTGCCCCGGGCTCATCACGCCTGACGAGATCAAGATAGGCATCATGCCTGGCCACATTCACCGCAAGGGCCGTATCGGCGTGGTCAGCCGCTCCGGCACCTTGACCTATGAAGCGGTGGCCCAGCTCACTGAAATCGGCTTGGGCCAAAGCAGCGCAGTGGGCATTGGCGGTGACCCCATCAATGGCCTCAAGCACATCGACGTGATGCGCCTCTTCAATGACGACCCCGAGACCGACGCGGTCATCATGATTGGCGAAATCGGCGGCCCCGATGAAGCCGAAGCGGCACGTTGGTGCCAAGCCCACATGAAAAAACCCATCGTCGGCTTTATCGCCGGAGTGACCGCCCCTGCAGGCAAGCGCATGGGCCACGCTGGTGCGCTGATCTCTGGCGGCGCCGACACGGCGGACGCCAAATTGGCCATCATGGAAGAGTGCGGCTTCAAGGTCACGCGCAATCCCTCCGAGATGGCGCGTTTGCTCAAAGCGATGCTCTGAGTTTTCGCTCTCGATCACTTTCGTTCGGGCTCGGTCGCCGCGCAGCGGCCGCACGCCCACTGCGCGGCCCGTCCACTGTGCCCTCCTTCAGCGCCCATTCGAACGACACAAGTGCGCCAGCCTCAGCCTATGTAGTTCCCGCAGGCAAAGGCTTTTAGCAGGCACCTAAACTTGCCGCCTGTTTGCGGGTCGCAGTACGCGGTTTTGCTGCGCGCAAAATACGGAGACAACATGGAACACATCGCGCAAGCCGCCTTCTGGATCGCCCTGGGCAAAATCGTTTGGGTCAACATTTTGCTGTCGGGTGACAACGCGGTTGTCATCGCGCTGGCTGCACGCAGTTTGCCCACAGAGCAACGCAAAAAAGCGGTGTTCATGGGCAGCGCAGCGGCCATTATTTTGCGCGTCATCCTCACGGTTTTTGCTGTGAGTCTCTTGCAGTACCCCTACCTGAAGGTCGTCGGCGCGATCGCCTTGTTTTGGATCGGCGCGCAACTGCTGGTGCCTGAGGACAGCGACGACGACGGCATCAAGTCTTCAGAGCATCTGTGGTCGGCCGTGCGCACCATCCTCATTGCTGACTTGGTGATGAGCGTGGACAACGTGCTCGGGGTGGCTGCTGCGGCAGAAGGCGGCCCGCCGGAGTCCAAGCTCTTGTTGTTGATCATCGGCCTCGGGCTGTCGATTCCGCTCATCATTTTCGGCAGCACATTGCTGATGACCATCATGGAGCGCTTCCCCATCATCATCACCGTGGGCGCTGGTCTGCTCGGT
The DNA here is from genome assembly GCA_043776165.1 of Rubrivivax sp. GTDB lineage: Bacteria > Pseudomonadota > Gammaproteobacteria > Burkholderiales > Burkholderiaceae_C > Rubrivivax. Next base: position 18,591 of record JAYVRO010000177.1, read on the forward strand.
TTTGTCGCCGGGGAAATGATCGTCAGCGACAACGCGGTGAAGCACTACTTTGAGCCCTTGGGCACGTTGGGCCAAACCGCGATTGCGCTGGCCTGCGCCGTGGCCGTGGTGCTCATGGGGCGCTGGCTCGCGGCGCGCAAAGCAGCCCAGCCAGCCGTCGCCAGCGGCGCATAAACACTGCATGCGCCCGGGCCGTGGCGCAAAGTCCCGACGGCGAACGAGCGACCACGGATCGGTGACCACGCATGGACGACGTTTGGGGGCCTTACCGCATCGTGCGCCCGCTCGGGCAAGGCGCTGTCGGTCGGGTCTACATTGCGATTGAACAAGACACCAACGAAGCCGTTGCGCTGAAGATCATCCCGCTGAATGCCGGCACCAGCCGCGCCGCCTTGGACGCGGCGCGCGGCCAGTTCATGGCGCAGGCCCACGCCACACGAAAGCTCAGCCACCCTCACATCGCCGCCATCATCAACGCTGGCGAACAACACGGCCAAGGCTGGTTGGCCATGGAATTGGCCGCAGGGGTTGACCTTTCACGTTACACCCTGGTCAACAGACTTTTGCCCCAAGCGGTGATTGCCAGACTTGGTGCGCGCATTGCGCTGGCCCTGGCGCACGCGCACGGTGTGGGCATCGTGCACCGCGACATCAAGCCCTCCAACGTTTTGGTGCATTGGCCCACCGACACCCTCAAACTCACCGACTTCGGTTTGGCCCGTACTTTGGAGACTGCGGCCACGCGAACCGGCGTGATACTGGGCTCGCCCGCCTTCTTGGCGCCAGAGCAATTGGCGGGCGCGCCCGCCGACCGACGCAGCGACGTTTACGCCCTGGGGGTGACCTTGTTTCAGTTGCTCAGTGGCAAACTTCCTTTTGCCGCACCCAACATGGGCGAGTTACTGGCACAGGTGGCCAAACAACCGGCGCCGGCCTTGTCCCCTTTGCACCCAGGCATCACACCAGAGTTCGCCGACCTGGTGGCCGCCATGCTGCACAAACAAGCCGACAAGCGACCCGAAAGTGCCGAACTCGTGGCGCAAGAACTGCTGGCTGCCGTGCGCCATTTGCACGCCTGAGCCCCCACTCCCCAGGCAAAGCCCGCACTTCACCACGTGGACTCCGTTGCACAATGCCCGACCATTCTTGAACGCCCAAGTCACAACATGCCCATTGAGTTCTTCGCCACCTCAGACCCGGGGCGCGCGCGCAGCAACAACGAAGACTCTGTGACGGTCGAGAGCGGCGTCGCACTGGCGGTGCTGGCCGACGGCATGGGCGGCTACAACGCCGGCGAAGTGGCCAGCAACATGCTCACCTCTTTCATCAGCACCGAGCTGGGCCGCTGGTTGCGCGAAGTGACCGTGCAGGCCGCTGACGCCGATGTGCACCGCGCCATGGACATCTGCGTGGACAACGCCAACCGCGCCATCTTCAACGCCGCCAATTCCAACCCGAAGTACGCGGGCATGGGCACGACCTTGGTGGTCGCTGTGTTCCGTGAAACCACGCTGTTGATGGGCCACGTGGGCGACTCCCGTTGTTACCGCATGCGGGCCGGGCGCTTGCATCAAATCACGCGCGACCACTCACTGCTGCAAGAGCAAATTGACGCCGGGCTCATCACGGTTGAGCAGGCTGCGTTCTCAGCCAACAAGAACTTGGTGACGCGCGCCGTCGGTGTCGAAGACACCGTGATGCTCGAAACCCATCAACATGAGTTGTTGCCAGGTGACATTTTCCTGATGTGCTCCGATGGTTTGTCTGACATGCTTGACGACGCCGCCATTGCACAGGTGATGCTTGCTTACGATTCGCTTCAAGCTTGTGCGCAAGCCTTGATCGATGCCGCCAATGAGGCGGGCGGAAAGGATAATATCGCCGTGATCTTGGCGCGTGTTCCCGGCGGGGATCAGCCGCCCAGCAAGGGCTGGTGGCCCTTCAAGCGCAGCTGACGTGCCAGGCATCAGTCGCTAACATCAGTTAAGAATTTAACGTCGGGCTGCGCGCCGCGCAGTTCAAACAAGAAGCCTTTCTAGGGGTCTCTCGCATGGGCAAGTTGGTTGTCTCCCTCGACGGAGTGGTGATCAAAGAAGTGCAGGTCACGAAAGACAAGACCACGCTCGGTCGCAGACCGTACAACGACATCGTCATCGACAACCTCGCGGTGAGCGGCGAACACGCCGTGTTGCAAATGGTGGGCGCCGACGTTTTCATCGAAGACCTGAACAGCACCAACGGCACCTACATCAACGGCAAAGCAGTCAAGAAGCAATTGCTGCAACACAACGACACGGTCGAGATCGGCAAGTACAAGATCAAATTCCTTGTAGATGACGGCGGTGACTACGAAAAGACCATGATCGTGCGCTCGGGTGCAGGTTCTGGCTCACCCAGCGCCGCTGGTGACATCGCCAGACACTCCGGCTTTGGCGCCTTGCAGCCCACCGCGGCACTGCCACCACTGCAGCCTGCGCTCATCAAGGTGCTCAACGGCGCAGCGGCCGGTCGCGAGGTGATCTTGACCAAAGTCGTCACCACGGTCGGCAAGCCCGGTGTGCAGGTCGCATCCATCACCAAGCGACCCAATGGCTACGCCTTTGCCCACGTTGAAGGCACAGCACGTCCCAGCGTCAATGGCATCCCGATGACGGGGGAATCGATCCCCTTGCGCAATGGTGACGTCATCGAGCTGGCCGGCACACAAATGCAGTTCATCTACCGGTAGGCATTCCCGGGCACGCTTGGCGTGCCCACCCCACGCCCGCTGCATTCCCGGCGCTATTTCACGACCCCACGCGGCCCAGGGTTCACAGGCCCGTCACAAAAGCAGCTTTTGCGGCATCGTCCCAAGTCGAATCAGGGACTGCGCCAAGCCATGCAAATTCGCGTTCTGGGATGTTCCGGCTCCATCGCCGCTGGCAGCCGAACCACATCGTTCTTGCTTGATGATGACGTGCTCATCGACGCGGGCACCGGCGTGGGCGACCTCACGCTCGATGAGCTCGTGGGCGTCGACCACATCTTCATCACGCACTCCCACCTCGACCACGTGCTCTCTATCGGCCTCTTGGCCGACAGCGTGGCACGTCGCCGTGAAGTCGCGCGGCGCCCGCCCATTTGCGTTCATGCTCTGGCGCCCACCATCGACGCTCTGCGTAAACACGTGCTCAACGGCATCATCTGGCCCGATTTCACGCGCTTGCCCAGCCCTGAACACCCGGTGCTAGCGTTCTCAGAATTGAGCGTTGGACAGCTCATTCAATTGGGCACCCGACACCTCGAAGTGCTGCCCGCAGCGCACACCGTGCCTGCTGTGGGCTACGCCGTCAGCAGCAGCACCGCGCCGCAAGCCGGTGCCTGGGTCTTCACCGGCGACACGGGCCCCAACAGCGCCCTGTGGGCGCGCTTGGCAAGCATGCACATCCACACCCTGGTCATCGAAACCGCCTTCAGCGACGAAGAGCGGCAACTCGCTCGCATCAGCCGCCACCTGTGCCCCGCATTGTTGTCGAACGAACTGGCGCAGCTCAGCACGCCGACCAACGTGCTCATCACGCACATCAAGCCTGGAGAGGTGGACGCCGTGATGTCAGAGATCAATGCGCAAAGCAGCCGACACCGGATTTCCGCGATGGTCACCGGCCAGGTCGTGCGGGTGGCTTGAGATGTCTCGGTGCACTCTCGACCTGACGATTTACGTCAATCTGAGCCGCCTGGGGCCCAGGCCATGCAGCCCATGTGACGCGATTGGTCTCAGAACGCTCACGTACCGCCGGAAACGCGTTGCAATGGCGCATTTGTGCGCTGGCACGCTCCCTGCTCATGTCTAAATGCCAACGTCCCCTGACACATCCACTCAATCATTGTCCAAGGAGTATTGAATGAACCGTATCCAACGCGCAGCCCAAAAGGGCTTCACCCTCATCGAACTGATGATCGTCGTCGCCATCATCGGCATCTTGGCGGCGGTGGCACTGCCCGCCTATCGCGACTACACAGTGAAGGCCAAGGTTTCAGAAATAGTTTTGGCCGCCTCCGCATGCCGCACCGCAATCACAGAAACCGTTCAGACGGCTACAGCGTTGCCGGCGGCCAATGCCTGGGGCTGCGAGCCTACGGGACAGGCTTCCAAATATGTTGCGTCAGTAACAACAACTGCGGCTGGCGTCGTAACCGTGACGTCGCAAGGCTTTGGCGACGCAACCATTGACGGGAAGACAATCACTCTCACGCCGTCATCGACAGTTGCGGCTGGTGGTGCGATCGCTGCGGGTGGGGTCATCATGAGTTGGGCCTGCGCAGCGGGCACCATGCCTGCCAAATACCTCCCGGGCTCTTGCAAGTAACGAACGTCAGAATTCTCAAAAAGGCAGCTCCGGCTGCCTTTTTTTCGTTGTCTGCTCTTGCGCAGCGCAGCGACAGTCCGCGTCCAGCGACTGCTAGCATGCCTGGGCCTTGAAAAATCTCTCATCCAGCGGCGTTTTGCTCGCAGCCACGGCCATCGCCGCCTGTGCTGCGCCCTCCCTCCTCGCTTACAACGTCTCACCTTCGGCCACCTTCCTGAATCAGGCGCTGGCCTTTGTGCTTTGGGGTTGGTTTGTGATGGCTTGCACGGCGCCACCATCACCGCTGGCGCCACCACAAAAACGCGGTGAGTGGCCAGTGCTTTTGGCCTTGCTGATCTTGTGCGTCACCTCACTCACGCCCTGGCTCTGGGGTGTTTTGCCGTCGAGCTTGGCCTGGTCGGTGTTCGGCACTTTGTTGGCCACCATGGTGCTGGTGGTGGCCGGCGCCACAGCAGCGCGCAGTGGTGCTGGCACGACCCTCTTTGCGCTCTTTTGCCTGGGCTGGATGGTGGCTGGCGTACTCAACGTCGGCATCAGCGTCGTGCAGGTTTTTGCACCCGAATGGCCCGATGGCGACTGGATCGCGCACTCCGGCATCCCTGGCCGCGCCGTGGGCAACTTGCGCCAGCCCAACCATCTGAGCAGCCTCTTGCTGTGGTCGTGTGTGGCCGTTGCAGGGTTGCTTGAGCTCAAGCGCTTGCAGCGTGTTGCTGCCTGGGTGTTGATGGCATGGATGGTTTTTGCCGTCGTGCTCTCGGCCTCGCGCACGGGTTTGGTCAGCGTGCTGCTGCTGGCTTTGTGGGGTTTGCTCGACAAGCGTTTGTCACGTTGGACCCGCTTGCTCTTGTTGGCCGCACCGCTGATGTACTTGGTGGCTTGGCTGGGCATGACAGCCTGGGCTGATGCGGGGCAGCACCGCTTTGGCGGTGCGGCGCGTTTGGCCGAGACCGATGTCTCGGGTTCGCGCTTTGGCATCTGGGCCAATACGCTGGCGCTCATCAAGCAACAACCCTGGTTGGGCGTGGGCTTTGGCGAATTCAACTACGCGTGGTCACTCACACCTTTTCCTGGTCGGCCCATCGCGTTTTTTGACCATGCACACAACCTGCCGTTGCAGCTGGCGGCAGAAATCGGGCTGCCACTTGCTGCGCTGGTGATGGGCCTGTTCCTCTTCGCCTTGTGGCGCCCATTCAAAGTGGCGCTGCGCTTGGCCGGTGAAACTGGTTTGGCCCTGCGTTGCAGTTTGTTGATGGTCGTGATGATCGGTCTGCACAGCCTGTTGGAGTACCCACTGTGGTATGCCTACTTCCTGTTGCCCACGGCCTGGGCCTGGGGTTATGCCTTGGGCCAAACGGTGCCTTTTGAAGCCGCAATAAAAGTCAGCACAACAGCGCCATTCAAGGCCGCTAGGAGCCCACCCGCTTTGCTCTTTGCTGGTGCTGCGCTGGTGGTGGGTGGTGCTTTGTCCGTGCTGGATTACAGCCGCGTGCGCGTCATCTTCAGTTCGGCTGAAGGCGCCGGGCCGCTGGAACAGCGCATCACCACAGGCCAGCGCAGCGTGCTCTTTTCGCACCATGCCGATTACGCCGCCGCCACGCTCGATGAAGGCGACACCACGCCCACCGCTGGTGCGCCAGCCCCTTCTTTGGCGCCGTTCAAAGGTGCAGCGCACTACTTGCTCGACACGCGCTTGATGATGGCCTGGGCCAAGGCCTTGTCGGCCAACGGTCGAGGTGACCAGGCGAGCCACCTGGCCGCACGATTGAAGGAGTTTCACAACGAACAAAGTGAAGCGCTGTTCGCCGCTTGTGCCACGGCATCTGCGCCCGCCCCGTACCAATGCCACGCGCCAGTGCGTGCCTACAACTGGCGCGAGTTCATGCCTTGAGGGGCTTGACGAGAACCGGGGTGCGGCGTCATTCGCTGCGCCACATCCCCGACTTCCCGCCGCTCTTTTCGAGCACCCGGATGTCGCCCATCACCATGCCGCGGTCGGCCGCTTTGCACATGTCGTAAACGGTGAGCAGGCCCACTTGCACGGCAGTCAGGGCTTCCATCTCTACGCCGGTTCGGCCAAAAGTTTCAACCTGCGCGGTGCATCGCACTTCGCTCTTGGCGGCGTCGAGCTCAAATTCAACCACCACGCGGGTGATGGGCAAGGGGTGGCAAAGCGGCACCAAGTCGGCCGTGCGTTTGGCGCCCTGAATGGCAGCGATACGCGCCACGCCAATCACGTCGCCCTTTTTGGCCTGGCCTTGGGCGATGAGCGCAAAGGTGGCGGGCTGCATGCTGATGCGCCCGCTGGCGCGCGCCATGCGGTGCGTTTCGGCTTTGGCGCCCACGTCCACCATGTGGGCCTGGCCTTGAGCGTCAAAGTGCGTGAGTTGCGATGTTGGCAAGTCGGCAATAGTCATGGTGGAAACATGCGGGCAATGTGAGGGTGTCATGATTGTCATGCGCGCCACCGCTGCGGCGCATCGATCGGCACGCCGTGAACTTCTCCTTTGCACGACTCAAGACCCTGGCCCTTGCGGCCCTGCTCAGCCTGGGTTTGAACGCTCCCCCGGCATGGGCGCAAGTGCGCTTGCCTGCACTGGGTGAAACTGCCGCCGAAGACTTCACTG
>JAYVRO010000178.1:0-6605 GCA_043776165.1 Rubrivivax sp.
GGCCGTCAAACGTGGGGCGCAGGGCTTTGAATTTGAAGCTCGCCACTTCAGCGCCGGGCACTTCGCGGCGCAGCAAATCCATCAAGAGCGTGGCGATGAGCGGCCCGTGCACCACCAGCCCTGGGTAACCTTCGACTTGAGTCGCGTACTGGCGGTCGTAGTGGATGCGGTGGCCATTGAAGGTGAGTGCGCTGTAACGAAACAGCAGCACGTCATCAGGCAGCCACTCTTTGCGCCAAGCAGCGCCAGTGGCGGCGGCCAAGGGTGGCGGTGACACATCAGTGGGTTGTTGTGCTTCTCGGTAGACGATGTCGTGAAACTCGGTGATAGCCGGGGTCACGGTGCCGTTGCAGTTCAACTCATGTCGAACTTTGACGAAGACGAGTTTTCCGCTGCGGCCTTCTTTCACCGTCACGTCGTCGATGGTTGATGTGCGCGTCACCGCGTCGCCCACCCGCACGGGGCTGTGGAATTCAAACTGGCTGCCCGCCCACATGCGGCGGGGCAAAGGCACGGGCGGCAAAAAAACGCCACGTTTGGCGTGACCGTCGGCGCCGATGTCGCTTTGACGGTGCAGCGGCAAGAAGTACAGCCAATGCCACAGCAGCGGCAAGGCAGATCCGTTGGGCACAGGGGCGGCAGCGTGGTCTAGCGTGGCGGCCAGTGCGGCCACGGGCGTCGCTCCGATGGTGTCGTGGACGGTTTCTGTGCGGCCAATCCAGGCGCGCAAGTCTTGTTCTTGGGTGCTCATTCGGGGTGCTGTCGTTCGGGTTTGGCGGGTGAACCGGGTGAACCGGGTGAGGCCAACTATGCCGTGTGTCGCGGCCGCAAATTGTCGGCGAGTCGTTGCAGTGCAGCGCGGCTGCCTTGTTCACGCAACGTCGTCAACCAAGGCGCCAGCGCCGAGATCAAGACTGTGCTACCTGCCAGGTCGCCAAAAACGGGTGCGAAGTGAGTGAACAGGCGAGCACGCTCAGTGTCGTCTGCCAAGCGCAGTGACTGCTGATGCAAGGCTTGCAAGGGCTCGCGCAGGGGGTCATGGATGACGTAGGTGGCGCCTGCGTCATCGTGGCCACGCAGGTGGTGCAACCACGCCGCCACGGCCAGTGCCAGTAAGGTGATGGGTTGGCCCAAGGCAAGCCGCTCGCGCAGCGGCGCCAGCAAGCGCTGCGGCAGTTTTTGCGAGCCGTCCATGGCGATTTGTGCGCAGCGATGCACCAGCGCAGGGTTGGCAAAGCGGCGCAGCAGTTGCTGCCGGTAGTGCGTCATCTCGAACGTTGGCGTGTCTGGGCTCGACACATCGGCAAGCATCGGGGCCAGCGTGGGTTCGATCTCGTCATGCAACAGGGCTTGGATGGTGCAACGCAGTTCGGGCTGCGCCATCGCTGCGTCAACCGTGGGCCAAGCTGCGGCCAGGGCCAGGTAAGCGATGGCTGAATGTGCGCCGTTGACCATGCGCAGCTTGAGCTGCTCCCACGGCGCAGCGTGGCTCACAAAGCGCGCGCCATGGGCTTGCCAATCAGGGCGGCCTGCGGCGAAATGGTCCTCGACGGCCCAGTCACAAAAACGCTCGGCCACCACGGGCCAAGCATCTTGTTGGCCCAGCTTGGCGCTGATGGCGTCACGATCGGCGCGGGTCGTGCGCGGCACGATGCGGTCCACCATGCTGTTGGGGAAGGTGCAGCGCGCGCCGATCCACTGCGCGAGTGCCGGGTCAAGCTGCTCGGCAAAGGCCAGAACCAAGCGGCGCAAGGTGTCGCCATTGGCGGGCAGGTTGTCGAGCGACATCACGGTGATGGGCGCTTGGCCGCTGGCAAAACGCTGCGCCAAGCCGTGCGCGATGAAGCCGATGGCGGTGCGGGGTGCCTGCGGCGATTGCGAAATGTGCAGGTCGTGTGCGATGTCGGCGTCGTCGGTGTTCAAGCCACCTGGCATGCCGCCAGTCAAATCACGGTGGTAGCCCTTCTCGGTCACCGTCAAGCTAACAATTCGTGTGAGTGGGCTGCTGATTCGTGCCAGCACAGCGGCGGGGTTTTCAGGCGCCACCAGGCATTCGCGCGCACAGCCGATCACGCGCAACTGTTCGCCATCCACATCGCGCAAGGCCAGGGTGTACAGGCCTTGCTGCGGTGCCAGCGCATCGCGTGTTTCTGGGCTGCGCAGGCTCACACCGCAAATGCCCCAATGAAGCCCAGCGCCGGCTTCGATGGCGTCTTCGGTCATCACCGCCAGGTGTGCGCGCATGAAAGCGCCCAGGCCGAGATGGACGATGCCGGTGCGCAGCGCGCCGCGGTCATAGGTGGGGTGTTTAACGTCTGGCGGTAAGGCGTCCATTGCGCCTTGGCTTAGGCGCAGCATGGTCCTACCAATCCCACAAGCTGCCGTCTTGTTGCAGGCGGTTCACCGGCAGATACGCGCGCTGATAGGGGTACTTGGCGGCCAGGGTCTCAATGATGTCAACACCGTGGCCAGGCGCCTCGCCGGGGTGCATGAAGCCTTCGTTGAAGCTGTAGGCATGCGGGAAGACGGCGTCTGTTTCCGCTGTGTGCGGCATGTGTTCTTGGATGCCAAAGTTGGGCACGCTCAAGTCAAAGTGCAAGGCCACACCCATGCAGATCGGCGACAGATCCGTCGCGCCGTGGCAGCCCGTGCGCACCTGGTGCAAAGCGGCCAGGTTGGCAATGCGGCGCAGGTGCGTGATGCCGCCAGCGTGCGTGACTGTCGTGCGGATGAAGTCGATCAAATGGTTTTCGATCAGCGCCTTGCAATCCCAAATCGTGTTGAAGACTTCACCCACGGCCAAGGGTGTGGTGGTGTGCTGACGGATGAGACGCCAGTCGTCGGGGTTCTCGGCCGGTGTGGCGTCTTCCATCCAGAAGAGCCGAAAGGGTTCCAGGTCTTTGCCCAGGCGCGCCGCTTCAATGGGGGTGAGTCGGTGGTGCACGTCGTGCAACACATGGTGATCCCAGCCCAACGCGCTGCGCACCGCGTCAAACAATTTGGGGGTGTGACGCAGGTATTTGGCGCTGTCCCAGTCGTGTTCTGAAGGCAGGCTGGCGTCGGCAGGTTCGTAGCGTTCTCCGGCCTTGGGCACGCCGTAGACCTTGTTCAAACCCGGCACGCCGCTTTGTGCGCGGATGGCTCGGTAGCCGAGTTCTTTGTGGCGCAACACTTCGTCAACCGTGTGGGCAATGTCATGGCCGTTGGCGTGGCAATACACCATCACATGCTCGCGGCTGGCGCCGCCCAGCAAGCGGTACAGCGGCATGTTCGCGGCCTTGGCCAGGATGTCCCACAAGGCCGTGTCCACAGCCGCGATGGCACACATGGTGACGGGCCCACGGCGCCAGTAAGCGCCCTTGTAGAGGTAGTTCCAGGTGTCTTCAATGCGCGTAGCGTCGCGGCCAATCAAGAGCGGAATGACGTGTTCGTTCAGGTAGGCCACCACGGCCAGTTCACGGCCATTAAAGGTGGCGTCGCCAATGCCCGTGAGACCTTCGTCGGTTTCGATCTTCAGGGTGACAAAGTTGCGGCCTGGGCTACAAACGATGACGCGGGCGGCGGTGATTTTCATGCGATGGTCAAACCGACTAATTTGGAACGTTATTGGAAACGCTACCAAGCGCGTGGCAAGACCGGGCGCGGCGGCGGATCTCGTCCCACCGCCACGCAATGCCCAAGCCCGGTGACAAAGGCACGACCGCGCAACCATCCTCAATGGTTAAGCGGCTGCTCGCGATGCTGTCGAGCTGGGGGATGTATTCAACCCACTGCGCAGCGGGCACGGCGCCGCACAAAGACACATGCAGTTCCATCAAGAAGTGGGGGCAGATGGCGAGGTTGAAGGCCTCGGCCATGTGCGCCACTTTCAGCCAGGGCGTGATGCCACCGATGCGCGCCACGTCCACCTGCAAGATCGACGCTGCACCCTGCTGCACATAGGCGGCGAACTGCGTGACTGAGTAGAGCGACTCACCCACAGCGATGGGGACTTCACTTGCCGCCGCCAAACGAGCATGGCCGGTGATGTCGTCGGCCGGCAGCGGCTCTTCAAACCACGCGATGCCCAACTCGGCATAGCGCGGCGCGCGGCGCAGTGCTTCACTGAGCGTGAAGCACTGGTTGGCGTCCACCATCAGCTCAAAGCTTTCGCCCACCGCTTGGCGCACGGCTTTCAATCGCGCCAGGTCTTCGCTCACATGCGGCTTGCCCACTTTGAGCTTGGCGCCTTTGAAGCCAGCGGCTTGCGCCGCCAACGTTTCAGATACCAATGTCTCGACGGGCAGGTGCAACCAGCCGCCTTCGGTGGTGTAGACGGGGACGCGCTGTTTGGCGCCGCCCGCGGCCACCCACAGCGGCTGGCCATCACGCACGCAGCGCCAGTCCCACAAGGCGGTATCGATGGCGGCCAGGGCCAGGCTGGTGATGGCGCCCACCGTGGTGGCGTGGGTGGCGAACATCAGGTCGCGCCAGATCGCTTCAATGTGCGCCGCATCACGCCCCAACAAGCGCGGCGCCAGGTGGTCGCGCAAGAGCGCCATCACCGCCGAGCCGCCCGTGCCAATGGTGTAGCTGTAACCCGTGCCGATGAGGCCGTCTTCGCAGTGCAGACGCACAAAGAGCGTTTCCTGGGTGACGAAAGACTGAATGGCGTCGCTGCGCGGAACGGGGGGTGGCAGGTCCACCTGCAGGAGCTCGACGCCAACAATTTTGGCCATGATGGATTAACCGTTCAAATGACGCGACAGTGGGTCAAGAACCAACTTACATCCCCATCTTGCGCGGCAACCACAAACCAATCTCAGGGACGTAGGTCAACACCACCAAACTGACGAGCAAGGGCACGAGCCAGGGCAGGATGGCCATCGTCGTGCGTTCCACGCTGAGCTTGGCCACACGCGCCAGCACAAAGAGCACCATGCCCATGGGCGGGTGCAGCAGGCCGATCATCAAGTTCAGCACCATGACCAGACCAAAGTGCACCGGGTCGACGCCGAGCTTGGCAGCGATCGGTAGCAAGATGGGCACGAGGATGGTGATGGCGGCCGTGGGCTCCAGGAAGCAGCCCACAAAGAGCATCAGCACGTTGGCCAGCAGCAAGAACATCCAGGCGTCTTTGGTGAAGCCCAGCACCCAACTGGCAATGGCACTGGTCACGCCCGTGGCCGTGAGCATCCAGCCGAAAATGGACGCAGCGGCGACGATGAACATCACCGTGGCGGTGGTCTCCACCGTGTCCAGGCTGACCTTGACGAACTGTTTGAAGCTCAGCGTGCGGTACCACGCCAGCCCCAGGAACATGGCCCAGACGCAGGCCGCGATGGCGCCTTCAGTGGGCGTGAACAAGCCCGTGGTCATGCCGCCAATCAGCAGCACCGGCGTCATGATGGGCAGCACCGCCTGCCACTGGAAGTATTTGTCAGCCGCAAAGAGCACCACCAGGCCACTGATGACCACCGCTTGCGGGTGCCAGCCCAGGTTGTTGATGAGCAGGTACATGGCGGCTGGCCATCCGGCCACCACGGCCAGCTCCATCAAGGCATGGGCCATGCGCTTGCCATTGAACTTGACGTCGCCGCCCCAGCCATTCTTGTGCGCGAAGTAGGCCACCGTGAGCATCATCAACGCGGCCATCAAGAGGCCCGGCAAGAGGCCGGCCAGGAACAACGCGCCCACCGACACATTGGCCATCATGGCGTAGATGACAAAGGGCAGCGAGGGCGGAATGATGGGCCCCAAAGTGGCTGAAGCCGCCGTCACACCCACCGCAAATTCAAGGTCGTAGCCGTGGTCCTTCATGGCCTTGATCTCGATCGTGCCCAACCCGGCCGCGTCGGCTATGGCCGTGCCGCTCATGCCCGCAAAGATCACGCTACCTACAACATTGACGTGACCCAAACCGCCCTTCATCCAACCCACCAGCGCGAGCGCAAAGTTGTAGATGCGGTTGGTCACCCCGGCGTTGTTCATGAGGTTGCCCGCCAGAATGAAAAACGGCACCGCCAGCAAGGGGAAGCTGTCGATGCCGCCAATCATGCGGTGCACCACCGTGAAGCCCGGCAAGTCGCCGGTGACCATGATGTAGATCAGCGAAGCACCGGCCATGGCGATGGCCACGGGCAAACCACCTGACATCAAAAAAAGGAAAATGATTTTGAGCATGCGGCGACGCTAACGTTTGACGTGGGGTGACTGAAGTTGACGACGAGATCAGTAACTTCTCTAGCGATCCAGCATGCTCGATTCAGGCCGCTCCAGCACGCTGTAGCCGCGCTGCCAATGCACTTTGGCCACCCACACTGATCGCAGCGCCATGGCGACAAAGCCGAAGAGGCACACGCCGTAGACGATGTTCATGGGCAGGTCGACGATGGTCATCTGGTAGTTGCCCATCTTTTGCATCATCTGCGCTGTGGTGACCGACATGGCCACGAAAAAGGCGATACGCAAGACGTCGACCAGCACAGCCATCGCACGCGCCACGGCGGGCGGCAGCCAGCAGTAGAGCAAATCCACCTGGATGTGGTTGTTCTTGGCCACGCCAATGGCGGCGCCCACAAACACCGTGCCGATGAGCAAGTAGCGGGCGATCTCTTCGGTCCACG
>JAYVRO010000179.1:0-6594 GCA_043776165.1 Rubrivivax sp.
TTCTCGGTCACATCCAAGATGCGACCCCGAAAGATGTCGGTGGTGCGCTTGATCTCTTCGCGTTCTTTGCCGACGGCGCGCACCTTCACCAACATTAGCTCGCGCTCGATGAACGCCGCCTCAGTCAGGTCGACCACCTTCACCACCTCGATGAGTCTGTTCAGGTGTTTGGTGATTTGTTCGATGACCTCATCGCTACCCGTGGTAACGATGGTCATGCGTGAGAGAGAGGGATCCTCCGTGGGGGCGACGGTCAAACTCTCAATGTTGTAGCCACGGGCCGAAAAAAGCCCGACCACGCGAGACAGTGCGCCAGATTCATTTTCCAGCAGCACAGCGATGATGTGTTTCATGAGGTTGCTTGGTGTCCAAGCGCGCGCTCTTCAGACTTCAGGGCGGTAACCCTGGGCCCTTGGCCACGCACTGCGAGAGATTAACGAAGGGGTTGGATCGGCACTGAGAGCAGTGCCATCGGGGGAGTCGTAGCTCAGAGGTCTTCCGAGCCCAACAACATTTCGGTGATGCCCTTGCCGGCCTGCACCATCGGCCACACATTTTCCGTGGGGTCGGTGCGCACATCAAGGAACACGGTACGGTCTTTGAGGCGGATGGCCTCACGCAGCGCCGGTTCCACATCAGCAGGTTTTTCAACCAGCAGGCCCACGTGGCCGTAAGCCTCGGCCAGCTTCACAAAATCAGGCAAGGCGTCCATATAGCTATGTGAATAGCGGCCACCGTAGTCGATCTCTTGCCATTGCCGCACCATGCCCAGGTAACGGTTGTTCAGTGAGACCACCTTTACCGCTGTGCCGTACTGCTTGCAGGTGGAGAGCTCTTGAATGCACATCTGGATGCTGCCCTCTCCCGTGATGCAAAACACGTTAGCGTCGGGCTTGGCCAGCTTGATACCCATGGCATAAGGCAAGCCCACGCCCATGGTGCCCAAGCCGCCGGAATTGATCCAACGGCGCGGCTCTTCAAAACGGTAGAACTGTGCAGCCCACATTTGGTGCTGGCCCACGTCGCTGGTCACATAACAATCGGTGCCACGGGTCAACTCCCACAGCTTTTCAACCACCGCTTGGGGCTTGATCACGTCGCTGTTGCGTTTGAAGCTCAAGCAGTCGCGCCGACGCCACTCATTGATTTGGCCCCACCAGGAGCCCAGCGCCACAGCGTCTGGCTTGGCTTGCGCTTCTTTGATCTGCGCAATCAGCTCTTGCAACACCTCCTTGACATCGCCCACGATCGGGATGTCAACCTTCACGCGCTTGCTGATGGACGAAGGGTCGATATCCACATGGATGATCTTGCGTTCGACCGAGGCAAAGTGTTTGGGGTTGCCGATGACGCGGTCGTCAAAGCGTGCGCCGATGGCCAGCAGCACATCGCAGTGCTGCATGGTCATGTTGGCCTCGAAGGTTCCGTGCATGCCCAACATGCCCAAGAAGCGCGGGTCACTGTGCGCAATGGCGCCCAGGCCCATCAAAGTGTTCGTGCAGGGGTAACCCAACAAGTCGACCAACTGGCGCAGCTCGGCCGAGGCGTTGCCAAGTACCACACCGCCACCGGTGTAGATGTAGGGGCGCTTGGCCGCCAAGATCAAACTCACCGCTTTGCGAATTTGCCCGCCGTGGCCCTTGCGCACGGGGTTGTAGGAGCGCATTTCAATTTTGTCGGGGTAAACAAATGGCGCGGTCTTGAGCGACACGTCTTTGGGGATGTCCACTACCACTGGGCCAGGCCGACCACTGCGCGCGATGTGAAAGGCCTTCTTGAGCGTCAGCGCCAGTTCATGGACGTCTTTCACCAAAAAGTTATGTTTGACGATGGGCCGCGTGATGCCTACCGTGTCGCACTCCTGGAACGCGTCAAGACCGATCGCAGGCGTTGGAACCTGACCGGTGATGATGACCATGGGGATGGAGTCCATGTACGCGGTGGCGATGCCGGTGATTGCGTTCGTAACTCCAGGGCCCGACGTGACCAAGGCCACGCCCACATCACCGGTGGCGCGGGCATAACCATCGGCGGCGTGTACCGCAGCCTGCTCGTGGCGAACCAGCACGTGCTGAATGGTCTGCTGCTTGTACAGCGCGTCGTAGATGTAGAGGACCGCGCCGCCAGGGTAACCCCAGAGAAATTTGACACCCTCTGCCTGCAAGCTACGCACCAAAATTTCCGAGCCATTGAACTCCGGTGGGGCGGCTGAGGTGGTGGCGGGGTGGGCCACCGCGGCGGTTGCAGCAACAGCAGCAGCAGCACCGGATGGCGTAAGAGGCGCGGCAGGCGCGCGCTTGAGTTCGGTAACTAACGTGTCCATCAAAAAACCTTTGAGAATTTCTCTAACGAAAATCCATTGGTGCACCTCCTGAACGCCCTTTTGAGGCGGCTTCGGTGCAGGAAAGAGCGGCTGTCATCGCTTGGTGCCTGAGGCTTCTAAGCGGATCAGCATTATTGCATTGAAGGGCTGAACTTGTGCGGAGTCCGAACCGCGTTGACGTGGCAAATCACTCAGGGGCCGATGACATAATCGTTTCTCCATTTCGTACTGTCCGCGTGTTGTCTTCCGACAAAGAACTATCAGACTTCCTTAAAAGCGTCGAAAAGCGCGCGTTCAAGCGCACGGTGTATGCCGTGCGCAATGATGACGCCGCGCTGGATATCGTGCAGGAAGCCATGATCAAGCTTTCGAGCAACTACGCCGACCGGCCAGCCGCCGAGTGGCCGATGCTCTTTCAACGCATCTTGTCCAACGCCACGATGGACCACTTTCGCCGCGAAAAGGTGCGTGGTGCACTGATTCAGAACCTTTCGGACTTCGAAAGCGCAGACGATGATGGTGACTTCGATCTGTTGGAGACGCTTCACGTCCTGGACGACACCTTGGGCACGGAAAGTGCTCTAGATGCGGTGTCGCGCAAACAGATATTGACCGTGATTGATGCGCAGGTTGCGGAGCTGCCAGGCCGTCAACGAGAGGCGTTTCTGCTGCGTTACTGGGAGGAGTTTGACGTCGCCGAGACAGCCGCTGTCATGGGCTGCTCAGAAGGAAGCGTGAAAACGCACTGCTCACGCGCAGTGCATGCCTTGTCCAAGGCGCTGAGGAACCGAGGGATCACGATATGAATGCCACTTTTCGCGGCCAGGCGCCACTGTCACTGTTTCAGGTCCCGGACAACCTGAGTGCCAACGTTGAAGCACGCGTGGCTACCCGCTTGGCTGCAGGTCTGTCCGAGCTGAGTGAAACGGTGCCGCACGACATCGGTGAACGTTTGCGTGTGGCACGTGAGCAAGCGCTGGTTGCTACCCGCGCCGCGCGACGTGCTGCGGTGGTTGGTCACACCACGACTACTGTTTTAGGGGTGTCTTCCGGCGGGGCGGCTGTTTTAGACTCCATGTCAGGGTCAACTTCGCCACGGTGGCAACGTGCAGCCTCTTTGCTGCCATTGGCGGGCTTGCTGGTGGGCCTGGTTCTCATCGAACACAAAGTGCAGCGAGAGCAGGTGCATGCTGCAGCGGTCATTGATGTTCAACTGTTAGCAGACGACCTGCCACCTTCGGCTTACTCGGACCCAGGTTTCGTTGAATTTTTGCGCTCTGGCCCCGGCATGTTGACGCATTCGGCCAGCCACTCGACACCGAGTTCCCAGCCCTGAAACACGAGTCGGAGTGATTCGCCATCGACGCACTCCGAAAAGCACCACCCATGACTGGCACAGCGTCCTCAAGCCCCAACTCCTTAGCCAAGCATGGCCGCAGTGTGTGGTTTGGGCTGCGCGCTTGGTGGCTCAGTGCGTTGGCTTCCGGGCTGGCGGCTTTTTGTTTGGCTGCGGCGGCAGCTTCTACAACTGGCCCGCTTTGGTCTGAATTGACTGCCGGGCAGCGGCAAGCGCTGGCGCCGCTGCAGGGCACCTGGGCCGACACCGATGGCCCTCGAAAACAAAAGTGGCTGGAAGTGGCTGGGCGTTTTGCCACCATGCCCAATGGAGAACGCCTCCTCGTACAGGAGCGAATGGCCGCTTGGGCTGCACTGAGCCCTGCTGAACGTACACGGGCGCGCATCAATTTCCAAGAGACACGCCAGATCGGCCCCGACGAACGTCAAGCCCGCTGGACGGCTTACCAAGCCTTGCCCGAGGGCGAGCGGATGCGCTTGGCCCAGGTGCAAACGCAGGCGCAAACTCAAGCCGCCAAACCCGCCGCCCGCAGTGCAGCAGCAGCGAGCGCAGCCGCGCAGCGCGCGAGTGATGCAGTGGGCGCCAAGCGGAACGTGGTCAATGCAGCAGCAGCGCCCAAAGCGCGCGCGGTGTCCCCAACTGTCGTGCAGGCCAAGCCCGGCGCCACTACCACCACTTTGGACCAGCGCACGGCGCAGCCGCTGCACCACCAGCCGGGCCTGCCCAAGATTGTGGCAACGCCAACGTTTGTAGACCCGACCACGATGTTGCCCCGGCGCGGCCCGCAAGGGGCTGCCATGCGCACGGCAGCCTCGAAAGACGCCGTCAATCAGCCATAAAGGCTGGTAGCTCTCAGCGTTAGCAAGGGCTGATGCCAGCACAGTGCACCCGCCGTTTGACACCGCGCTGCCTTCTTTGTAGACCACCGTGCCGCCTCCTGAAATCTCGCCTAAGGCCGACCGCGCCCCTTTGCAGCAGGCTACCTCCAATCCACCTATCCCCATTCGCCGACGCCTAGCCGCTTGGGTCTACGAAGGTGTGCTGCTTTTTGGCGTTCTGATGCTGGCGGGCTTGGCCTACGGCTTGGTCACGCAACAACGCCACGCTCTGCACGGCGCCCACGGTTTACAGCTTTTCCTGTTTGCCGCAATCGGCTCCTACTTCGTCTTCTTTTGGTCACGCCATGGGCAGACCTTGCCGATGAAGACTTGGCACATCCGTGTGGTGACCGTGCAAGGTGTGGCGGTTCCGCCTTGGCGCGCTGCGCTGCGTTATGCCTTGGCCTGGATGTGGTTTGTGCCTGCCCTGGTCACCTTGGCCGGCATGGGCCTGCGCAGCGGCGGTGCCGTCACTGCCACGCTGTTGGCTGGCGTGCTGGCCTACGCAGCACTGGCGAGGCTGAGGCCCGACCGTCAGTTCTGGCACGATGTGGTGTGTGGTACGCGTTTGATCGACTCGCGCCCACCAAAGGCCGCTTGAGCGGCATCCGCAGTACACGGACGGCAGTGCGTTCAAACGCCCCCGCTCCACCACAACAGGCCCTCAAGGGTCAGAGCCCCCCATGAGTACAAACGTTGAAACTCCATCAGCGAACCCTCACAAGCGCCACACGGGCTTGGCGCGCGTGCTGTGCGCCAGCGGGCATTCAGCGGCCGGATTGCGTGCAGCCTATCGCGGTGAAAGCGCTTTTCGCCAAGAGTTTTGGTTGGCAGCCGTTTTGATTCCGGCCGCATTTTGGGTAGCGCGTGACGCGTGGCACGTCGCCCTGTTGGTCAGCGCGACCTTGTTGGTGTTGATCGTTGAATTGCTGAACTCGGCCATCGAGGCGGTGGTCGACCGAATCTCGCTGGAATTGCACCCCTTGTCCAAGGCTGCCAAAGACTATGGCAGCGCTGCTGTGGCGCTGGCGCTGTTGGCCTGCGGCGCACTGTGGGCTGTTGCGCTGTGGCAGCGGTTCGCATGAGTACGCAGACAAAACCAGCCGCAGCCCCCCATGCGCCTCTGCGCGTGGTCGTCTACTGTGGGTCGCGCCATGGCGCGCGCCCCGCCTACACCGACGCCGCTGTGGCCTTGGGTCGCGCCATCGGTGAACGCGGCTGGCGTTTGGTTTACGGCGGCGGCAAGGTGGGTCTCATGGGTGAGGTGGCCGATGCCACGTTAAGCGCCGGCGGCACCGTCACGGGCGTGATCACCGAAGCACTGATGCAGCGCGAAGTCGGCCACACGGGCCTGACCGAACTGCACGTGGTGCCCACCATGCACTTGCGTAAACAAAAGATGGCCGAAGGCGCAGACCTTTTCATCGCCCTGCCCGGCGGCATTGGCACGCTGGAAGAGCTTTACGAGGTGTGGACTTGGCGCCAGCTGGGCTACCACGATCAACCCATCGGGCTGGTCAATACCGAGGGCTACTACGACACGTTGCTGCGCTTCATGGACCACAGCGTGGCCGAGGGTTTTTTGGCACCCGTGCAGCGCATGTCCTTGCACGTTGATGCAGACCCGGTGGCGCTGCTGCTGCGTTTGGCGCGCGCGGCGCCTTCGTCTTAAGCCTTAAACCGCAGCTTCATCCGTCTCGCCCGTGCGGATGCGAACCACTTGCTCAACGGCAGTGACGAATATCTTTCCGTCACCAATCTTGCCCGTTTTAGCCGCTTTGACGATGGCGTCTATGCAGCGGTCTACATCACCCGTTTTCACCACCACCTCGATCTTCACCTTGGGCAAAAAATCCACCAC
Source organism: Rubrivivax sp. (assembly GCA_043776165.1). Taxonomy (GTDB): domain Bacteria; phylum Pseudomonadota; class Gammaproteobacteria; order Burkholderiales; family Burkholderiaceae_C; genus Rubrivivax. Next base: position 6,420 of record JAYVRO010000179.1, read on the forward strand.
GTATTCGGCGCCACGGTACAGCTCGGTGTGGCCTTTCTGGCGGCCAAAGCCCTTGACCTCGGTGACCGTTAGGCCGGAGACACCAATCTCACCCAAAGCCTCACGCACTTCTTCCAACTTGAAGGGCTTGATGATGGCGGTGATCTGTTTCATGGTGGGCTCCGGTGGCTGGTTG
>JAYVRO010000180.1:0-6583 GCA_043776165.1 Rubrivivax sp.
TCGATCAAACCGAAGCGCCCTTTGCGAGGCAACAGGATCGATGGCAAGGCTTCGATCTTGATGTCGCGGTGGCCCTGTTGGAAGACACCGCGCACGTCGATGACGCTGTCGATGTCGGCGCCCACAGGCGTGAAGCGGCGAATGGATGAATGGGCCGAGGCCACCAAAAACTCGGCCAGCGCGCGAAACCGCTGCTCACTTTTGTCGGCAAAAGCGACGAGGCGCCACGCGCCATCGGCGCGTGCGGCGTGGCCCAGTTGCATGGGCTTGCCGTCGGCAACACGCACCACCGGCGCCGAATGGAAACGCATGCCCACGGTGTAGCCCTGGGCCAAGTGTTGGTGGGTGTTTTGGGCCGTCAACACGGTGGCCGGCGGGTAGTGCGCGGCAACGCCTGCCGTGTAGCGCCCGGACTTGACGAAGTAGGCTTGAAGCTCTTCGGGATCCACGCCGCCCAGTTCGGGGTGCAAGGGGTCTTTGGGCGGCGACGACATGATCTTCGACCATTCCTTGTCGAAGTCGATCAGCTGCTTCGCAATGGCGTGGCGCTCTACCGAGTAGGTGCGCAGCAGTTCAGGCCCCGATCGGCCTTCCAGCACCGAGACAAGTTTCCAGCCGAGGTTGAAGGCATCTTGCATCGACACGTTCATGCCCTGGCCCGCCTTGGCGCTGTGCGTATGGCAAGCGTCCCCGGCAATGAAGACACGGGGCAGGCGCGTTGCGGCCTGCTCTGGCGGCACATCGTCGAAGCGGTCTGTCACGCGCTGGCCCACTTGGTACAGGGCGAACCAGACGACGCTTTTCACGTCCAGCGTGTAGGGCCGCAGCACGCGTTGTGCCACGGCGATGACTTTCTCTTGTGTGTTGTCGCGAAAGGCCTCGCGCTGACCCGGGTCGATCTCACCCAGGTCCACATACAGCCGCACCAGATATCCGCCCTCACGAGGAATGAGCAAGATGTTGCCTTCGTCGGCGGACTGAATGGCGGCCTTGATGCGGATGTCCGGGAAGTCGGTCACCGCCAACATGTCCACCACACCCCAGGCGTGATTGGCAAAGTCCCCTTGCGGCTGGGCACCAATGGCTTCTCGCACCTTGCTGCGCGCGCCATCGCAGCCGACAACATATTTGGCACGCACAGTTGTTTCAGTGCCAGTGCCGACCTGCCGCAGCGTGGCGAGCACCGGGTACTCGCCTTGTGGCTCCACCGTCAGCGTGATGAACTCCAGGTCGTAGTCGGCTTCAAGCCGCGATGGTGAACGGCGCATGCTGTCCAGCAGGTACTGCTGCAAGCGCGCCTGGTTCACGATCACATGCGGGAACTCCGACAAGCCGTCTTCGGTGTCTTGGATGCGGCCGGTGCGTGCGATCTTCGAGCGGTCTTCCTTTGACGGCCGCCAGAAGGTGGTTTCGTTGACCCAATAGGCTTCTCGGCAAAGCTTTTCACTCAAGCCGAAGGCCTCGAACATTTCGACCGTGCGACAGGCGATGCCATCGGCCTGGCCCACTTCCAGCGGGCCGGCGCGGCGCTCGATGAGACGCGTGCTGATGCCCGCGAAAGTCGACAGTTGTGCTGCCAGCAAAGTGCCCGCAGGCCCGCTGCCGACGATCAGCACGTCCACGGTTTGTGGCAGGCCCGTCGCTGGTTGGCCGACAGCGGGTGCGGCCACTTGAATGTCGGGGTCGCCGGGGGCGTAACCGTTGAGATAGAACTGCACTGTGTCTCCAAACTCGGTGTCCCGATTGAGGGGCAATTCTCTTTGATGGCGCCTGCGAAAACCACGTCGGTGTCTGTTGCCCAGCACAAACTGGCGCGTCTAAAAACGAGCCACAAGCAACTCATGACCATCACGCTCAACGTGAACGGCCAACAGCGTTCATCGCTTGCCGGACGGCTGGTTGCGCGTCAACGCCAACGGCAGTGTCACCGTCTTCACGGGCAAAGCGGAGCTTGGCCAGGGCATCCTGTTTGGCCGCGCGGTGCAGCCCATGTCGCCGCGTGCCAGGCTGAGGGCGCGCGCTGCGCGAAGAGCAAGCCGTTGCGGCCATGCAGGCTCTCAAGCAATCTGCGAAGTGGGAAGACAAGGCCGACATGCCACCCGGCGGCGCGAAGCTCTTTGCGCACATGAAGGCGCGGCGACCTCAAGACCCGTGCGTGTCACGGCGCACCGCACCTTGGGCGCCTACGCCAACGTGTTTGCGCTGGAATCGTTCATGGACGAGCTGGCGCCGACCCGGTGGAATTTCGTCTCAATCACCTGGGCGATGCCCGCGCCAAGGCCGTCATCGAAGCCGCCGCCACCCAAGCCAACTGGAAGCCCAACACCCAGGGCGACGGCCGACGCGGGCGCGGCATCGGCTTTGCCCGCTACAAAAAACTGGCGGTGTACTGCGCGGTGATCGTCGACGTGGTGGTTGACCGCGCCAGCGGCGCCGTGCGTGTGGAGCGTGCCTTTTCAGCGGTGGACGCGGGCCTGGAGCGACTACCCGATCTTGCGTTTTGCCGAAGTCCCAACCATTGAGGTGACCCTCATCAACCGCCCGCAAGAGCGGCCTTTGGGCGTGGGCGAAGGCTCGCAAGGGCCGACAGCGGCGGCGATCGCTAACGCGTTTGCCAACGTCACAGGGCGGCGTCTGCGCGACCTGCCTTTCACGGCCGAGAAGGTGAAGGCGGCGCTAGGGTGACCTGTCCTCAGGTTGGCGAACGCAGTCACATGTGTGCGCGCGCGCACCGACGTTCGGCCAGCTCTCGGTTAACTTGAGCCCCGGGGTGGTTTACGTGCCACCCATGTCAATCACTCACACTTTTTATTTGGAGAAGCGAAATGAATAAAGACCAGGTCAAGGGCACCATCAAGTTGGCTGTCGGCAAGACACAGAAAAAAATCGGAGAAGTCACGGGCAATACCAAAGAACAGGCCGCCGGTGCTCGCACTGCTCTGGAAGGCAAAACGCAGAAGTTGGTTGGCGACATGAAGGCGCTCGTCAAGGACGCTGTCAGCAAGCCCTGATAGCAAGCCCTGATCGGCCTGCTCTCAGACTGAAATGGGGTCTGGCTGCGCGGTACAGTGCAGCCAATTTCTTGACCCAAAGGGGGCTGGCATCGCACTCGAAAACACACCTGAGAACGCACCCGATCCCATCAGTCAGAACGTCGAGTCGATCGCCGCTTTTTACAAGCGCGAACAGCTCAAAGTCGGCGGCTCGCAGCGCCTTGTTGAGGCCATCAGCACTTTCGTCGCGCGCCCTGTGTTTCTGGGCTGCATCGTTGTGTTTGTCGGCCTGTGGATCGCAGTGAGTTTGGGCGCCGCCGCACTGGGTCTCCCGAACTGGGATCCAGCACCGTTTTTTTGGCTACAAGGCGTGGTGAGCCTGCTCTCATTGCTGGCGACTACGGTGGTCCTCATCAGCCAGGAACGGTGGGCCAAGCTTGAAGAGCGCAGGGAACACCTGGACCTTCAGGTCAACTTGCTGACCGAACAGAAAACGACCAAGCTCATTCATCTTTTTGAAGAGCTGCGCAGAGACATGCCCATGGTGAAGAACCGTCATGACGCCGAGTCTGAAACCATGCAAAAACCGACCGATCCGCACCGTGTGCTTGCCGAGATCGATGAAGCGCGTCACATGGCTGAACGCGAGTTCAAGCAAGGTCTTGCCGATACCGATACGACGCCGCCGCAGCCGCTGCCGGAGTGAGGCTAAAGCCCTGACTTTTGCTGCCAGTCAGGGCCGCAGCCAGTCTCACTTCTTGGGTGGTGCGGGTGGTGCGGGCGGTGCGGGTGGCACGGGCCGCGCGCAGTCGGCTTCCACACCCGGCCCCATCTCCACCAAGGGCAGCAGTGCCAGCAAGGGATTGATCAGGCCCAAGGCCAGCGCGCCGGCACCGCGTGCAATGACGCGTTGGGTGTCCAGCGCCACAGTCGGCGCACCAAAGCTGCCACGAAGGTAGATCGGGCTGCGCAGCGCCACGATGCTGGTCTTGCGCGTGTGTGGCATCAGCGTGAGGTCGAGTTTTTCGGTGGCCAGGTCGATGGTGCCCGACCCTGTCACGGTGCTCACATCCGTGTCCAGCAGCAGGCTGCGCGCAGTCATCACGCCGCGCACGGCCTGGAAGTCAGCCACTGCACATCGCAGCTCAATGTTCTTGTCGCCGGTGATGTTGAGCTTCAGTATCTCCAGCAGATGCAGGCCCATGCGCTCCATCATCAAATGGCTGATCTCACCGCGTTCGGCGACCAAACGCACATGACCATCGGCCGTGGCCAGCATGCGACTCACAGCGTTGCCGCGCCCGACCATTGCAAAGTCGCCACTCACGCGGCCCAGGCTTTTCGGCGGCAAAGCCAAGTCCGGGAGCAATTGCGCCAGCGTCATCTTGGTCAAACGGCCCTTGGCGCTGGATGTGATCTCGCCACGGCGTGCATCCAGCCGGACATCAGCCGACAGGCGTCCACCGGCGGCTTCAAGATCCAAGGGCGCCAGCGTCAGCACCGCGTCCTGCATTTGCACATGGGCTTGCAGTTGATCCAGTTGCATCGCCTTGGTGCGCCGAATGCTGTTCGCGTGCAAGGTCACGTCGGCGTCAAACTGAGACCAGCGCTCGGTGTGGAAGGGCAGGTCAGGCAGCACGCGGCGAGCTGCCGTGGCTGGACCTGGCGCGGGTGTGTCGCTCGGCGTACGCGGCGCTGGTGCCGACGTGCTGTCAGCCGCCGATGCCACCGGCGTGGTGCGCGCTCCAATCAGCGGCCCCAGATCGTCAAAGTCGAGCACCTGCGACACCAACTGCCCACTCAGCTTGGGCCGCACGCCGCCGAGCTCAATCTGTACGTCACCGGCCAAATCGCTGCGACCGACGCGGCCTGAAAACTTCTCGAAGCGCCAGGTCTTGCCACTGTGCGACAAGTGCCCAGCGACGACGTAGGAGCGCGTCTCAGGCAAGCCCACGCCGAGCAGCGGAAAAAGTTGCGCCAGGCTGTCGCCGTGCACGGCCACCTGCAAGTTCACCGCCGCCATGCTGACGGGACCCGTGATGCTGCCTTGCGCACGCATGCCGGTGCGACCGATGGTCGCTTCCACCTCAATCGGGTAGGGCGTGTTCACGTCACGCAAGGCCAGCAATGAGCCGCCGTGGCCGTTGGCCAACAGGGGCATGTCTTTAAAGGTGCCCGTTGCCTGAAAGTCGACTTCCGCAGCGCTGTTGTTGCGCGTGTTCAGGCCCATCTGGATGCGCGTCTTCAGGCGGCTATCGACAAAGCCAATCTGTCCCTGATCGAGCATTAAACGCCCGATCAAGAGTTTTTTGCGCTCGTCACTTTGTTGTTGGTCCAATAGCCAACTGCGGCGGCCATCGGGTGCGGCCTCCAACATCAGGCGCGGCTGGTTCAGACGCAACTCGGGCAAGTACACCTGACGCCGCCACAGCGACGGCAAGTCAACACTGAAATCAGCCGCCTGCAGCACCAGCATTTGCGGCTCGGCAGCCCATGACGGGTTGGCGAAACTCAGGTCGTTCACCTGTACGCGCAAAGCCGGCCAACCAAGACTCACCTTCAAATCACCGGCCATCAGCAGCACCCGCCCAGTGTGGGCGAGAACCTGGCGCTGCAATGGCTCGCGTGCCCAGTTCCAGCCGAAGATGGCGATGAAGGCAGCGGCGAGCAAACCCAAGACAAACGGCGCCCCCAGCAGCGCAAGTAACACCAGTTGCGGCCTTGAAAGTCGCGATGTGGGGCCTGGCTTTTTCGTCTCGACGCCCTGCTGCATGTCCCGTGGCACCGCTCAGCGAAGGTTGATGTTGCCCGCGCCGAATAGCCCGAGCAGACCGATGACGATGAGGTAGATGGCGACGATGTAGTTGAGCAAGCGCGGCACGACCAAGATCAAGATCCCGGCGAGCAGGGACACCAAAGGGGCAAGACTGAGGGTCATGTTGAGGTTCATTTGCGACTCCAGTGAAGTGGGGTGATGGCGCGCAGGCCAGGATTCACGCTTATACGCGACGGCTGCCGCGCCGTCTGTGCGTCACAGAACAGTCGCACCCACTCGGCACACGATGCCGTGCACGATCAAACGTGCGCTAGCAGACAGACCGATGCCTGCGATTTTCAGCACACTGCGCTGGCTACGGGCCCATGCCATATCAATGCAATAGCTGCCTCAAACCTGCCGCCAGCGACGGTGCTTGAGTCCCCTCGAACCAGAGTGTGAAAGCCATTCCAGACCTTGCAGACATTGCAACCGACCCGCCGCAGGCTGCGATCCAGCAGCGCGCTGCCGGTGAGTGGGCGCTGTCTGGTCGTTGGACGGCGCAGGGCCTGGGCAAGCTGCCGCAACAGTTGGACAAGCAGTCCTGTGAGCCTGGGCCGGTCGTTTTTGACGGCGCCGCACTGACTGCCATGGACAGCGCGGGCGCATGGGTCCTGCAACGCTGGTTGAGCCGCCAAAACGCAGCACCCTCCTGGCGCGACTGGCAGCCCCGCTGGCAGGAGCTGATGGCCCGCGTTGCGCAGCAAGAGCAAGCGGCCCCACCTGCGCTGCCCGTTGCCTCGCTGCTGGAACGAACCGGCCGCCGAACTAGTCG
>JAYVRO010000181.1:0-6557 GCA_043776165.1 Rubrivivax sp.
GGCGGCATGATGTTGGTGCCCTTTCTCACCTTGATCTTGTCCAGCCGCGGCGTGGAGGCTGGCTTGTCCGTGAAGATGGCCATCGCCACAGCCATGGCCACGATCGCGTTCACTTCATTGGCCAGCGTGCGTGCGCATCACAAACACAAGGCCGTGCGCTGGGACATCGTGCGTGGCATGGGTCCGGGCATCTTGGTTGGCGGCCTCATTTCGGGCGCGGCCATCTTCGCCATCTTGCGCGGCCAAGGCCTGGCCCTGCTGTTTGGCTTGTTCAATGCTTTCTCTGCGGTGCAGTTGCTGCTCGACCGCAAACCCCAGGCCAGCCGCGTGATGCCAGGTTGGTTGGGCCAATCTGCCGCCGGCGCTGGCGTGGGCATGATGTCGGGCCTGGTGGGCGCCGGCGGCGCGTTCATTTCAGTGCCCTTCATGACCTGGTGCAACGTGCCCATTCGCCAAGCTGTGGGGACCAGCGCGGCGCTGGGCTTTCCTATCGCTGTGGCCAATACGCTGGGCTTTGTGATCAGCGGCTGGTCACTGCCCCAGGCACTGCCCGGCGCTACTGGCTACCTCTACTTGCCCGCGTTGGTATTGGTGGCTTTGACCAGCGTCAACTTGGCACCTGTGGGCGCCCGTGTGGCTCATGGGAGCGACACACGCACGCTCAAAAAAATCTTCGCCTTGTTGCTGATTGTTCTGGCCGGCTACATGTTTTATCAGTCGCAGCGCAGTTGAGGATGGCCTGAACGCTGGCCTTATGCAAACAGCTTTTTCAGGCCGCATGGAACCTGATGCTGGCCAAGGTCACCTGGTTGCCGCCGCGCCTACTGGCCTGTGCCAGCGCGGCTTCGCACGCAGACATCAGGGCGCTGCGGTCATCGGCGGTGTGGGGAAAGCTCGCAATCCCCATGGACACTGAAAAACGATTGTCCACACCATCAAGTGCCACGATTTGCGTCGCACACTGGCGCCGTAAGCCTTCCATGCGTGCATGTGCAGTGGCCAAACCCACACCCGACAGCAGCACAGCAAACCGTCGGCCATCCCATCGACAAGACGCGTCCATGGCGCGTGTGCCACCACGTAAAAGCCTGCCCATGGCCTCAAAAATGGCCTCTTGCACCACGGCGCCACGGCCAGCGGTCGTGGCATCGAGTTCATCGAGCTCGATGAAGACCACGGCGAACTCACGGTGCTCACGGGTTGACAGATCAAGCTCGCGCCGCAATTGCTCTTCGAAGTGTCCTCGTGCGTGCAGGCCCGAGGACTGGTCGCGCAGCACTTGATCAGCCAATTCGCGGCGCAATTGTTGGTTGGCGCGCTGCTCCAGTTCGAGTTGGCTCAAGGCTTGCTGCAGTTGTCCAGCACGGCGCTGTTCCGGCTGCGTGTTGGTCCACACACTGCAGAGCAGGCGTTGCGACCCATCGCCCTGAAACCATGCCCTGTGCACAGAAAACTCATGGCGCTGACCGCGCCACTCGAAGCTGTGCTCACTCAACAATGGCCCGGGCTGTGACATCGCAGTTTGCTCGGCGGCGCGCAATAGCCTCGCCACAGCGGGTTCGAACAATTCAGCGTCGGTGCAACCAATCACCTCATTCATGCTGCGGCACAAAAACGTTGCCATCAGGTCGTTGACGAACACGTGGTGTCCCGACTCGTCCTTGAGGCTGAGCAGTTCGCCCCGCGCGGTGAGGACGGCCGACAACGCCCGACCCAAAACCACTTGAAGCTCCGACGAGTCTGCGTTGCTCATGTGCGCTGCCTTGCGAACTTTGCCCTCATGGCGTCTTGCCCCCAACATAACTGCTGCATTGTGTCGCTTGCGTCATGGCCATCGACAACCGCGCCACAGTTCTAGCTGCCGTCAGCCTTTGGCGAAGGGGTGAGCAATGGTTGGCGGTATTTTCGAGCTAGAATCATGGTCTTTGCTGGCAACGCGCGTGTCGGGGTCAGCTCGGCAATCATTGCTCGCGTAGCCTTACCCGCACAGACCATTAGGACCTGACCTTACATGACCACGATTCGCGTCAAAGAGAACGAACCTTTCGATGTAGCACTGCGCCGTTTTAAGCGCACGATCGAGAAGATCGGCCTGCTGACCGACCTGCGCGCCCGCGAGTTCTATGAAAAGCCCACCGCTGAGCGCAAGCGCAAAAAAGCAGCGGCCGTGAAGCGCCATTACAAGCGCGTTCGCAGCATGCAGTTGCCAAAAAAGCTGTACTGATCTTTCGCATTTGACAACCCAGGCCCGCGCGGTACGCCGCTGCGGGCTTTGCTGTTTCTGGAGCCCCGCACCATGAGCCTGAAAGACCGCGTCACCGAAGACATGAAGTCCGCCATGCGCGCCAAAGACAGTGCGCGCCTGTCCACCATCCGCATGTTGCTGGCCGCCTGCAAACAACGCGAGGTGGATGAACGCATCGTCCTTGACGACCTGGCCGTGGTCGGCTTGGTCGACAAACTCATCAAACAGCGGCGCGACTCCATCACGGCCTTCACGCAAGGCGGGCGCCAGGATTTGGCCGATAAAGAGAGCGCTGAAGTGCTGGTCCTGGAAGCCTATTTGCCCCAGCGCCTGACGGCAAAGGAGGTCGACGTAGCCGTCGCCAAGATCGTGGCCGAACTGGGTGCAACTGGCCCGGGCGACATGGGTAAAGTCATGGGCGCGGCCAAAGCCCAACTCGCTGGTATGGCGGACATGGGCACCTTGTCAGCCGCTGTCAAACAAGCGTTGTCCAAGTAGGCGAAAGAGCCCCGCATGAACAGCACCCTGCCCCTGCGCGCCATCGCCGCCGATATTTGCGTTGCACCGCAACTCACGCCCGACGCCATGGCCGAAGCTGCACGAGCGGGATTCCGCAGCGTTGTTAACAACCGACCTGACAACGAACACGGCCCAGGCCAGCCCACCAACGCCGAGATCCATGCCGCCGCGCTGGCAGTGGGCCTCGAATACCGCTTTCTGCCCGTGGATGGTGGATATCAATCACCTGACGAGATCGCACAGATGGCTCAGCTGCTGGCCGAATTGCCACGACCTCTGCTCGCCTTTTGCCGAAGCGGTGCACGCTCTACCAGGCTGATCGCCGCTGCCGCCGCCTTTTGATGCCCCGCCCGGGGACTTACCCGTACTGCGGGTATCACGGAGCCAAAGTGGCCGCTTGACTCCGTACATTTGCTCATCGCGCGAACCTGTCAAGGAGCCCCCGTGCAACCTCTGCTTTCATTGTCCCGAGCCATTGATTGGCTGACTGATCGATTTGGCACCTTGGCCAAATGGGCTGTCTTCCTGTCTTGCGTGATCAGCGCCACCAATGCCTTGGTGCGCTATTTGGCCGACTACAGCTCCAACGGCTTCCTTGAAATCCAGTGGTACCTGTTTGCCGCATGCGTGATGTTGGGCGCATCGCAGGTCTTGCGTGTGAACGAGCATGTTCGAGTTGACGTCTTCTATGGCCGCTTAAGCGGTCGCACACAAGCCATCGTCGACTTATTTGGCCTGTGCGTCTTTTTGCTGCCGGTGATGGTGGTGATGATTTACTACTCGTGGCCACTGTTCTTGAAGATGTACCTCAGCGGTGAAATGTCCAGCAACGCCGGTGGTCTGATCCGTTGGCCTGCCATGTTGATGTTGCCCCTGGGGTTCGCCTTGCTCGCACTGCAAGGTGTGTCGGAGGCCATCAAGCGGGTGGCATGGCTGCGCCATGAATACGACGCTGACTTCCACTATGAGAGGCCGCTCCAATGAACATGCAGACCTTCGCGCCGATGATGTTCGGCGGCCTGATACTTGTCCTGTGCATCGGCTTCCCCGTCGCCTTCTCTCTGTCGGCTTTGGGCTTGGCTTGCGGCTTCTTTGCCGTCTCGCAGGGCTGGTTTCCGATGGCGTTCATGACGGCCTTGCCGCTGAACGTTTTTGGTATCTTGTCCAACGACCTGTTGCTGGCCATTCCGTTCTTCACCTTGATGGGCACGATCCTAGAGAAGTGCGGCTTGGCAGAAGACATGCTCGACTCCATGGGCCAGCTCTTTGGCCCCGTCAAAGGCGGCCTGGGCTACTCAGTCATCATTGTGGGCTTCATCCTGGGTGCCATCACTGGCACGGTGGCTGGGCAAGTCATCGCCATGGCCATGATCTCGCTGCCAGTCATGATGCGCTGGGGCTACAACACACGCTACGCCACGGGCGTGCTCGCAGCCTCCGGAACCATCACACAATTGGTGCCACCTTCATTGGTGCTGGTCGTCTTGGCCGATCAACTCGGCCAGTCCGTGGGCGACATGTACAAAGGCGCCTGGGGCCCGTCCATCCTGCAAGTGTTGATCTTTGCGCTCTACACATTTTTGCTGTCGCAATTCAGGCCAGAACATGTGCCCGGCGTGCCCAAAGAAGCGCGCACTTTGAACGGTGCAGCGCTGGTCATCAAATGCTTGCGCGGCATCATTCCTTCGGCCGTTTTGATTTTCCTTGTGTTGGGCAGCATGGGCGGCTTGCCCGGCATCAACACCGCCGTTTGCACGCCCACTGAAGCCGGCGCGATGGGGGCGATGGGCGCACTGGTACTGGCCGCTTCGCACAAACGCCTGAACTGGCCGCTGCTGCGCGACGCCATGCTCGGCACCATGCGCATCACCGCCATGGTGGTCTTCATTCTCATCGGTTCGCGGGTGTTTTCGCTCGTATTCCAAGGGGTTGACGGCGGCAAGTGGATCGAGCACTTGTTGTCCAACCTGCCCGGCGGCCAGATTGGCTTTCTCATTGTCGTCAACATCTTCATTTTCTTTCTGGCCTTCTTTCTCGACTTCTTTGAGATCGCGTTCATCATCTTGCCGCTGCTTGGGCCGGTGGCCGAAAAGCTCGGAATTAACGGCATCTGGTTTGGTGTGCTGCTGTGCGTGAATATGCAAACCAGCTTCATGCACCCGCCTTTTGGCTTTGCCTTGTTCTACTTGCGGGGCATTGCTGACACCTTGTTTAAAAACGGTGCGCTACCCAAAAAGATCGAATCCACCGACATCTACCTGGGCGCCATCCCCTGGGTCGTCATGCAGTTGATCCTGGTGGTGATCGTGATCTTTGTGCCGCAGACCGTCACGGTGTTCCTCGACAAAGAAGTGACCTTGGATCTGGACAAAGCCAACGATTCATTGCGCGAAATGAGCATAGGTCGAGCTTCTCAGCAAAAGCCTGCGGACACGTTGGTCGTACCTGGTTCTGCATCAAGCGCTGCATCCAGCGCTGCGCTGGGCGCAGGCACGGGCGCGAGCACCGAGCGCGATGACCCCATGGCCGCCATCTTGCGTGCCAACGAGCAAGACAAACAGAAAAAGCCGTGAAGCCGCTGGCGCTGCTGATCACAGCGCTGCTCTTTGCGCAGTGGCCCTTGCGCGACGGCGTGGGTGCATGGTCCACACAAGCCAATGACTTGGCGCAGTGGCTTTTTGCGCTGTATGTCGTCTTCGCTGTGCATCACGCTGGCCAGCGCGGTGGGCACCTGGTGGCGCGGCCAGATTTGGTGCACAACGCAACACAAGCACAAAGTGTTTGGCGTCGCATCGGGGCGCCCCTTTGTGTGCTCCCTTGGGCGCTGTTCATTTTGATCGCATCAGTGGCACCTGTCGTCCAGTCGATCAGTCAACTTGAGCGCTTCCCTGAGACCAACAATCCAGGTTACTTCATCGTCAAACTGGCGCTTGTCCTGATGGCCGCACTGCTCGCAGCGCAGTCGTCCCAGTCGCTGTGGCGCGGCTTGCGCCAACACTAAAAAGTACCGCACTCATGGCCTGGATCGGCTTGGCGTTGCTGGCCTTGGCACTGTGGCTGATGATGTGCAGCGGCTGGCCCACCTTTGCTGTGTTGCTCGGCGTGAGTACGCTTGGCGCGATGCTGGGTGTCGCACTGGGCGTGTTTGATGTGAAGCTGCTGGGCAGCCTGCCAAACCGGGTGATCGGCCTGCTGGAACACGATCTCTTGCAAGCTTTGGCTCTGTACGCCCTGGTGGGCGCCTTGATGAACCGCATGGCTTTGGCGGGCAGTCTCTTTGGTGGTTTGAGCAAGGCCCTGGGCGCCTTGCCAGCAGCGTCGCGCGCGGAAGTGGCTGGCATGGGCCTGGGCAGCTTGATGGCGCCCATGAACGGCTCGGTGAGCGCCAGCTTGTTGGCGCTGTCGCGGGCCACCGCCCAGGCCTGGGGCGATGCGGGCATCAACACCCCCAGGCGCATCAGCCTGCTGGCGGTTTTCAGCACCATCGGTGTCATCGTGCCACCTTCGCTGGTGTTGCTCTTGCTGGGCGACGCCATGCTGCGTGCGCACACCGAGGGCTTGAACATCGCACGCAGCTTGGCCCTGCCTTTGGCACAACAAGATATCCGCGTTGTCAGCACGCAAGACATCATGCAAGCGGCCTTGTTGCCTGCAGCCCTGGTGCTGGTGGGTTGGTTGCTCATCACATGGTTCACGCGCGAGCGCAGCGGCAGTGCGCCAGCATCAACATCCTCACCTTCGTCGGCGCCCAGGGCCTGGTTGAACAGTGAACGATGGGCGCTCGCTGTCGTAC
>JAYVRO010000182.1:0-2037 GCA_043776165.1 Rubrivivax sp.
TCGCTCATGACAAGAGTCCTTTGGCTTCGATCAACGTCGTGGGGTCGAACACCGCCGCACCCACCAAGCGCGCGTCGAGCCGCTTCGTGATGCCCGCCAGCACTCTGCCCGGCCCGCATTCGAACAGGTGGGTGAGGCCTCGCGCTTGCAGCGCAGCCATCACTTCCACCCAACGCACGGGGCCAAAGGCCTGCCGATACAGCGCGCTGCGAATGGCGTCTGCGTCGGTGACCACCGCCACATCGATGTTGTTAACAACCGGGATGAGTGGTTCTTGAATTCTCACACTGCTCATGCGCTCCATGAGACGCTCAGCCGCAGGCTTCATCAGCGAGGAATGAAACGGCGCCGACACCGCGAGCAATAGCGCACGCTTGGCGCCCATGCTCTTGAGCACTTCACAAGCGCGGTCCACGCCCGCTTTGCTGCCAGAAATAACCGTTTGTTTGGGATCGTTGAAGTTGGCGGGTTCCACCACTTCGCCGCTGCTCAGGGCGGCCTGCGCGCAGCCTTCACGCACCAAAGCAGGGTCCAAGCCCAGGATGGCCGCCATGGCCCCGGTGCCCACGGGCACGGCCTCTTGCATGGCTTGCGCGCGAAAGCGCACCAGCGGCAATGCATCAGCCAAGGTGAGCGCACCAGCGACCACCAAGGCACTGTATTCACCCAAAGAATGGCCCGCCACCGCCGCCGGCTCGGCACCCCCCTCGGCGCGCCACGCGCGATAGACCGCGATCGCGACCGTGAGCATCACAGGTTGTGTGTTCGTGGTCAGATCCAGCAACTCTTTGGGGCCTTGGGCGATGAGCGCGCCGATGTCAAAACCCAGCGCGGCATTGGCTTCCAACAGCGTCTGAACCACAGCCGGGTGATCGCCCCAGGCGTCCAACATGCCCACAGACTGCGAGCCTTGACCAGGGAAAACAAATGCGAAAGGGTGCATGGCAGAGGTTTGAAGGCGTTGGAAAGTAACGTTGTTATCTCGAACGTTAGTCGACTAGTCGATTGGTCGATGCTGCCAAGGGTGCGCGAACGTGCCATCGGACTCAGAAATCAAGCAGCACGGCGCCCCAGGTGAAACCACCGCCCACTCCTTCAAGCATCACCGTGTGTCCGCGTTGAATGCGCCCATCACGCACAGCAACATCCAGCGCCAAAGGGATCGATGCTGCTGAGGTGTTGCCGTGCTCGTGCACTGTGGCCACGAGTTTTTCCTGGGGCAACTTCAGCTTCTTGGCCGTGCCTTGCATGATGCGGATGTTGGCTTGATGCGGCACCAGCCAATCGATGTCTGCCTCGGTGCGGCCGGCTTTGGCGAGCACGGAACGCGCCACGCTGTCGAGCACGTTCACGGCCAGCTTGAAGACCGCTGGCCCATCCATTGTGAGCAAAGGGGAGCCGATCACCTTGCCGCCGCTCACTGTACCGGGCACACACAAGATGTCCGCATGGCGACCATCAGCGTGCAATTCGCAGGCGAGTACGCCTGGCTCGTTGCTGCCCTCCAGCACGACGGCACCAGCACCATCGCCAAACAGCACGCAGGTGGTACGGTCAGTAAAGTCGAGGATGCGTGAAAACACTTCAGCGCCGATCACCAGCGCGCAGCGTGCCGCACCGGTGCGGATCATCGAATCAGCCACTGTCAGTGCATAAACAAAACCCGAACAAACTGCTTGCACATCAAAGGCAGCGCAGCCAGCAATGCCCAACTTTTGTTGCAGCAAACACGCCGTAGACGGAAAGACCATGTCGGGTGTGGACGTCGCGACAATGATGAGGTCAATTTCTTGCGCATTGCGACCTGCCGCCTGCAAGGCGAGTTGTGCCGCTGTCAGCGCCAAGTCGCTGGCGCAAACGCCCACGGCCGCGAAGTGCCGCGCCCGAATGCCGGTGCGTTCGACAATCCACTCGTCGCTGGTCTCGATGCCCTTTTCGCCCAGCAATGACACCATGTCGGCATTGCTCAGGCGCTGTGTTGGCAGGTGGCTTCCCGTGCCGCTGATGCGCGAAAAGCGTGGTGCTGTTTTGGTCATG
>JAYVRO010000183.1:0-6555 GCA_043776165.1 Rubrivivax sp.
CTGCCCGCCAACGTGGCGTAGGCCATCACGGTGGCGCCGCCGTGGCGCTGGATCAGCGGTTTGCTCATCACGGTGTAGTAAGAAAAAAGCGAGGCCGAGGCCAACATCATCAAGTCACCACCCGTGGCGGCCCATTGCCGATCCAGCAGTTTGTCCGACAGAAAAACCAAGACACCGCCGCAGGCCAGTGCCACGCCCGCCACCTGCCCAGGTCGCAGTTTTTCGATGCCTGCAAAGTGCAAGATGAGCAGCGTAAACACGGGTCCGCAGGCCATGATCAAAGCGCTTGAAAAGGCCGTGGACCAGTGGATGCCAAAAGTCACGCTGCTGACGTGCACGGTATGGGCAAGCACCCCCAGGCCCGCCAAGCGAAGCACATCAGCGCGTGGCAAACGTGGCCACTTGCCGCCCGTCGTG
Source organism: Rubrivivax sp. (assembly GCA_043776165.1). GTDB lineage: Bacteria > Pseudomonadota > Gammaproteobacteria > Burkholderiales > Burkholderiaceae_C > Rubrivivax. Next base: position 418 of record JAYVRO010000183.1, read on the forward strand.
ACGAGCAAAAGCAGGGCCGCACATAGCGGCATCAGCAAGTAGCGGCCAAATAAGAAGGCTGCGGGCGGCAGCACGGTGAACAAAGCCTTCTGCACAGCAAAGTTGGCACCCCACACGGCCACGACCAGCAGACCCGCCAGCAAGGCGAGTTGGGGATGAGGATGGGGAAGCGTACCGTCAGACCGAGTCATAGCCCGCCTGCCCGGGCAACAGAATGCCTTCCACGCGCCCATCAGGGCCTCGTTGAATGCGTGGATGGAGCGGGGGCAGTGAGGTCTGCGCCGCAGCAAAAGCCAGCAAAACCGCCACACCTTGCGCCGCGAAGGGCAACAAAGACTCCACTGTGCGCACGGTTGCAAACTCCATGGCAAATTCACCGCGCGCCTGCGCTTGCAGCGCCTGGGGTGGGTGCACCCAGGCCAAGCTGGTGGTTTCGCCAGCATCCACTTCAGGCCATTGTCCCCCTGGTGCGTGGGTGACAAAAAACAAGGTGTCAAAACGCTTGGGAATGCCCACCGGCGTGACCCAGTGGCTCCAGGGAAACAAGCCGCTGGTAGACAGCCGCAAGCCCGCGCTGACGGCCACATCAGCGAGCGACTCGCCAGCGTGCAGGCGCGCCCGCAAACGCGCACGCAGAGCAGGCCAGTCAGGTGAAACGTTGGCCGGGGGGGACTCATTGCCCAGCCACAAACCACATTCTTCAAAACACTCTCGCAGCCCGGCCACCGCGTAGGCCAGTCCCAGTTCACCGACCTGGGTGACCCGGCCTACACGCTGCGTTAACGATTCAAACGACTCATCACAGACCGTGCGCACGGCACTGGTGTCGTCACCTGCGTCCACCGCACCACCTGGGAAGACATAGGCGCCAGGCATGAAGCTGGCCTGCATCGAACGTTTGACCATCAAGACTTCCAGACCTGCTTCACCGTCGCGCAAGATCAACGTGGTGGCAGCAGCGCGGGGCACGATGACGGGGGCGTCGGCAGACAAAAAACGCATGGACAAGCTTTCGGTAGTTGTGAAGATGGCAGGCTTCGGAGTGTTCCCAGGGGACGACAACAAACCGCGCAGTGCCACTTTTCTCTTAGGGTACCGTACAGCGTAAAGTGTTGGCGTCCTCGCCGCCCATTTCTTGATCACGGCCCATACCATCGAAGAGATGTTGGCCTTGAACGAGCAGCGCAGACTGATTTTTCAAAGTGCCCGAAAAACCCAATCCAACTCGAACTTTGGCCGCCAGCCTGCTGCATGAACTGCGCGGCTTGTTCGACCAAACCACCTGCGGCTTGGCGCAGGCCTGCGCCGTGCAAGGTCGGCTCGATGCAACCTGCTTTGACGCGGCACAGGTGGCTTGCTACGAACTGGCTTGGGCCAGCGCCGAACTGCTTGCCAGCGAAACTGTGCTGGAGGTCATGCCTCGTGACACGCCAGAGAACAACTTTTCGTGTGACGTAGGTTCGCTTGACGCAGATCTCGCGCTCATTTTTGTGACTGACGCCATCGCTCATGTGCTGCAAAGACTCGAAGCCATCAACCTGGAATTGGGTTGGCCGCTGGCGCCGTTGCAACGTTTTTCTGCCCGCGCTGAGTGGGCAGCATTGCGCCGCGCAGCCACCAGCGCCAGCGCGCTGAACCGGGCTGGAGGCGCCTTTGCGCGCGCGCCAGAGAACATCGGCCCCGTCGAGCTGTCTGAAACCCTGGTCTTGGCGCAAGACGCCTTTCGCCGATTTGCTGCCGAGGTGGTGGCCCCTGTGGCGCAAGACATCCACCACCAGGACCTCACCGTGCCCGAAGCGCTGTTGCAGCCGCTGCGCGAGATGGGCGTGTTTGGCCTGTCCATCCCCGAGCAATTTGGTGGCAGCGCGCCTAACGATAGAGATGACACATTGATGATGGTGGTGGTGACCGAGGCTTTGTCTGAAGCCTCGCTGGGCGCAGCGGGCAGCCTCATCACCAGGCCGGAAATCTTGAGCCGCGCCTTGATGACAGGCGGCAGCGCTGCACAGAAAGCCCTGTGGCTGCCACGTTTGGCCAGTGGCGACACGCTGTGCGCCATTGCCATCACCGAGCCCGACTTCGGCTCTGACGTGGCGGGTCTCCTGTTCAGTGGCACGCCCGTGGCCGGCGGTTGGTTATTGAATGGCGCCAAGACTTGGTGCACTTTTGCCGGCAAGGCGCAGGTGCTGATGGTGGTGACGCGCACGCATCCCGACAAGGCGCTGGGCCACCGCGGCCTGAGCTTGATGTTGGTTGAAAAGCCCAGCTTTGAGGGCCACACATTTGACTTTACGCAACCTGGCGGTGGGCGCGTGAGCGGCAAAGCAATACGTACGATCGGCTATCGCGGCATGCATTCATTCGATGTGTCGTTTGATAATTTTTTTGTGCCCAGTAGCCACTTGATTGGCGAGCAAAGTGGCGTAGGCAAAGGCTTCTATTTCACGATGGCGGGCATGGTGGGCGGGCGCATGCAAACCGCAGCGCGTTCGCTGGGGGTCATGCGCGCAGCTCTGCTGGCAGCGCTGCGCCACGCGCAAAGCCGCAAGGTTTTTGGTGCACCCTTGATCGACACCCCGCTCACGCTGGCCAAGCTCGCTCGAATGGCTGCGCGATATGCCGCGTCCCGCCAGCTGACCTATGCCATTGGCCGCGCGCTGGACGCCGGTGGCGCACGCGAGCAAGCCAGTCTGGTCAAACTGTTGGCTTGCCGTTCGGCCGAGATCGTCACGCGCGAAGCCCTGCAAATTCACGGCGGCCTGGGCTACGCCGAAGAGTCACCAGTGAGCCGTTACTTTGTCGATGCGCGCGTGCTCTCAATCTTTGAAGGCGCTGAAGAAACCTTGGCGCTCAAAGTCATCGCGCGGGGTTTGTTGGAAACCGCTTTGTTAACGCCATGACGTTGGCGGTACCCGTCCTGAGTGGCATGCGCGTCATCGAGGCAGCGGCCTTTGTTGCTGCACCCTTGGGCGGGTTGACCTTGGCCCAAATGGGTGCCGACGTGATCCGCATCGACACGCTTGGCGGCGGCCTGGACCACCACCGCTGGCCGGTCACACCGGAGGGCGTGAGCCTCTTTTGGTGCGGCCTGAACAAGCACAAGCGCTCAGTGGCCTTGGACCTTGCGCAAGCCGAAGGCCGCGAGCTCGCCATGGCGCTCATCAGCGCACCGGGGCCCGACGCGGGCCTGCTGCTCACCAACTTTCCGCCCCGCGGTTGGCTTGACTTTGAAGTCCTTCAGAGGCGGCGCAGTGATCTCATACAAATCACCTTGCAAGGCAACCGCCATGGGGGCTCGGCGGTGGACTACACGGTCAACCCCCGGCTTGGTTTGCCCTTCATCACGGGGCCAAAAGAACACGCGGGCGCCGTCAACCACGTGCTGCCCGCTTGGGACTTGATCACCGGCCAGATGGTGGCCACCGCCCTCTTGGCCGCTGATCGCCACCGCAGCCGCACAGGCCAAGGCCAACATGTCAAGCTCGCGCTGGAAGATGTTGCGCTGGCCGTGATGGGGCACCTGGGCTTCATCGCCGAGGCGCAGTTGGGTCAGGTACGCGAGCGCCATGGCAATGATCTCTTTGGCGCCTTTGGGCGCGACTTCATCACCGCTGATGCGCAGCAGGTGATGCTGGTGGGCTTGACGCAAAAACAGTGGCATGCCCTGTGTACCGCCACCAGGCTAACGGATGAGATGACTCAATTAGCGACCCGGCTCGGTGTGAACCTCAATGCCGAAGGCGATCGCTTCAAAGCGCGTGACGAGATTGCAGCCTTGGTGGCTAGCTGGGTCGGCCGTTTTTCTATGGCGCACATCGCTGTCACGTTCGACCACCACGGGGTGTGCTGGGGCCGCTACCAAACATTGCGCGACTTGGTACACAACGACCCCGCCTGTTCGCTGGCCAATCCGCTCTTCAGCGTCATCGAGCAGCCCGGCATCGGTGAACTCCTGGCGCCCGGATTGCCGCTGCGTTTTGGTGCCACGCCTGGCATGCCCGCGCAGCCCGCACCGCGCCTGGGCGAACACACCGAACAAGTGCTGCACGAACTGTTGGGCCTGGACGCCGCAGCCTTTGGGCGGCTGCATGACAAGGCGGTGGTGGGTTAGGCGCTTTCGCGAGAGGCTTTTGCGCGGACAAACGCGCCGATAAACTCCCGCTCCAACTCTTTTTGCAGTCAACCCGGAGACGACCATGGGCCACCTCAGCACCCACGTGCTTGACACCATGCACGGCACACCCGCCGCAGGCATGCGCGTAAGTCTTTCGCGTTGGCAAGGTGAAACGTTAGCGTCGATGCTGGACTTCACGCTCAATGCGGATGGGCGTTTTGATGGCGGTGCGCTCTTGAATGCGCAAACCATCGCCGTTGGGCGCTATCGCCTGCGCTTTGCGGTGGCGGCCTACTTTCGCTCGCGCGGCGTTGTACTGCCCGAGCCTGCCTTCATTGATGGGGTGCCGATTGACTTTGGCATTGCTGACGTTGCGGGCCACTATCACGTGCCCCTGTTGGTGAGCCCCTGGAGCTACAGCACTTACCGGGGCAGCTGAGGCTCAGGGCGCCGCCAGCACCGAGCGCACCAGCGCACGGCTGTGGCGGCCGAAGTTTTGCATCAACACCGTGAGCTGACGCAGCAGTTCCTTGTGCTCGACTTGCGTGCCTTGCTGGGCCACCGCAAACATGTCCAATTGATCACTCGTCTGGCCCAGGCTTTGTGTCGGGTCTGATGTGTACTGGGCCGGGAAGGCCAACTCCAACTGGCGATCAAGCGCCGTTGCCGCTGCGTTTGACTCCGCTGTCACCACCTTGCGTGTGGACTCGGCCGTGTAGCGCTCGTGCTTGTTGTCGGTGCGGGTATCACGCAGCGCCGCAAAGAGCGGGTCCGCCTGATCGCCGGTTTCATAAACTTGGCGCATGCGCGCAAAAACGTAGTTTTCAACCACCGTGTGGCGGTTGGTCACCAGCGTGATGGCATTGTTCTTGAAGCTGCTCACGCCGGCCAGGTCCAACACGTTCACGCCCAGCAGGCGCAGCACACCCACACCCGGTAAAGCACTGGCGTGATAGGGCTGGGTGAGGTCTTGCACATAGTGCAAGGCCCAGCCTGTAAAGCGCCAACCCCAATAGGTGTGCCCCGAGGCAAAGGCCTGACGGGCTAACGCTTGATATTGGTGGATACGGTGTTCAGGGTAACTGCGCTTCAAGAACGCTGCTGCGGCAAAGACGATGGGTGATTCATGAAAAAAGCCCATGTGAAATGGCGCTTGGCTCGAATAGTCCACCCCGGCGTTGCCAAATGGCTGACGGCCGAAGTTGTAGCCTGTTGTCGCGGCCACGTGGTTGTCGTCCCACAAGCCAATGTCCAGGCCGTAGTCTGGCTCGTTGGCAGCGGTGGCCACGACGTCCAAGGCGCTGAGTTTTTCTCCCGCTGAGACAGCGCGAAACCGGTGTTGGCGCGCACCAGCACCACTGGGCAACGAGCTGACTTGCTGCCAAGGCAAATTGCTCGCTTCGCCCACATCGGCCGCGCCGGGTTTGATCTGCAAGAACAAGGGCAGCTTGACGCTGGGACTCACCCGCATGGCGCGCAACCAGCGCGCACGCAGTGCGGCCGGGTCTTCGTCGGCAATCCACCTGAAGGCCAGTGCGTCGGGCCGCGGCGCATAACCAGCGAGGCTTTCACGCGCCCAGCTCTCATGCATGTTCAACACGTCGGCCATGCGTTGTGCCTGGGCTTTCAAAAACGCTTCCAGGGGTTCGGCGACCACCTGTGCCGTGGCCAACTCAGGCATGACGGCAAGGGCTTGCCAAGTGCCCAACGTGTGGCCACTCCAGGCCTTAACGTTTGACGTGACAACTGTGCACAAGGCCGCTGCGGCGAATGCCAAAAACCGAGTTTTTTGCATGGTCTTGTCCTGTACCGTAACGCGCGACGGGGCGATCAAATCAACTTCAAGGGCAGATTGCGCAAGCGCTGGCCCGTGGCTGCGAACACCGCATTGGCCACTGCCGGGGCAATGGGCGGCAGGCCTGGCTCACCCACGCCTTCGGGGTGTTCGGTGCTGGGCAGGATGCTCACTTCAATGCTCGGGCATTCATTCATGCGCAGCGCTGGGTAGTTGTGAAAATTGCTTT
>JAYVRO010000184.1:0-6542 GCA_043776165.1 Rubrivivax sp.
AGCGGTTTCGCGTCAGTAGTTCAGTTGCAGGCCCAGTGTCAACCCTCTGCCAGGCAAGGGCGAACGTGCCCGCACGGTGGCCAGCGTTGAGGCGTTGTAGGCCAACTGGTTCGTGGCATTTTGCAGCTTGGCAAAGAGCAGCAAGTCCTTGTCGCCGGTGTTGCCGCCCCAGCGCAGGCTTTGGCTCACTTCCAAGTTCCACTGGGTCCAGGCGGGCGTGGGTGTGTCGTTGCTGGGCACACGCGTCTGCGCCGCTGCATGTTGCCCTTGCACACGGGCCCGCAGCGAGCCCTTTCGCCATTGCAAGGCCGCACTGGTGCGTTGCGGGGCCAAGCGCGGTAGATCGCCAAGGCCCGAACCCAACTCACCCCGCACCCTGTCGGTTTGCATTTGCAGTTCCAACTCGTGCCCGCTGACGTCAAAGGCCTGCAAGGGCAAGCGCCAGTTGCCTTCCAGCTCCCAACCCCGCAGCCGCGCAGGCAGGCCGCGGTAGTCGTAATGTGGAACGTTGGCATCACCTGCACCGGCGAGCTTGTCGCCGTCGTTGTTCATCAGCACGATGTAGTTGCTAAATCGCGCGTGGAACACATTGGCCTTGAAGCGAAAAGCTTCCCACTGCGCGCTCAGGCCCAGCTCGACATGCCGCCCGCGCTCCAGCGCTTGCTGCGCGTCGCCACGCTCGAAGGCGCCGGTGGCGGTGTGCAAGCCGTTGGCAAAGAGCTCGTGGCTAGCGGGCGCACGTTGGGTGTCGGCCAGGTTGAAATGCCATTGCCAAGGTGTGCTGGCCGCGCTGCTGCCCCAGGTCGCCCCCATTGACACGCTGCGCGGTGCGAAGCGGCGCTCTTGCGCTGGGCCAAAGTGCAGCTCGTCGCCGGCGGCATCGCCTTCAGAGCGCACGCGCACTTGTTCCGCACGCACGCCCAGGCTCAATTGCAAGGCCGGCGTGATGGCCCACTGCTCAAGTGCGAACACAGCAGCTTGGCGCGTGGTGGTTGACGGCACGAAGGCTTCTTCACCCAAGGCAGAAAACCGCGCACTTTCAGTTTGCGCGCCCCAGACACCACTGAGCACACCCAGCCCCATGGCCCACGGGCGACGAACCAGTTCCAGCCGCGCGTCTTGGCCGCTGTTGGTAAAGCGCGTGCCCACAGCCCCCGTCGCTTCGACCTCTTCATGCGAATAACGTGTGCCGGCGGCTTGCGCGCGAACGGTGCTGAAGAACCCTTTCGGCGACCACTCAGCGGCCAGGGCCAATCTGCTGCGCCGCATGCGGATGGTGATGTCTTCTTCCGCCACGCTGCCGTACTGGCTGGCAAAACTCTCAAGGTTGGCGCCGAAGTAACCACCCTCCCAAACGCGCGACGCGCCCAGCGCACCACCACGCGCCTGGCTGGCCGAATTGAGCACACGGCTGCGGCGCTCAATGGCACCACTGTCGTTGGTCACCTCGAACGTTGGCACTGACAGATCAGCACTCTTGCGCCAGAAGCTGTCGACATGCCATGCCAGACCATTCCCGCCGCCCTCTAGCAAGGCCGAGGCGGCTTGTTCTCGGGCCGCACCCCCTGCGCGCGATTGCAGCGCACCACTGAACCCCCACAGCGCCGACTTGGGAATGCGGTTGTCAATGACGTTCACGACGCCACCCACCGCCGCGCCGCCATACAGCAAGGCGGCAGGCCCACGCAGCACTTCGAGCCGCTCCACGGCCAACGGGTCCATGGGCACAGCGTGGTCAAAACTCAGCGTTGATACGTCCATCGACGCGCCCGAATTGGCCAGCACGCGGACACGTTCGCCATCCTGCCCACGGATGACAGGCCGATTGGCACTCGGGCCAAAGTAGGTGGCGGCCACGCCGGGCAGTTCACCCAGCGTGTCGCCCAGCGACGCACCACGGCGCATGGCCAACTGCTCGCCTGACAACACCGAAGTGGGTGCTGCTGCATCGTCCAGGCGCAAAGGGTTGCCCGTGACGATGACTTTCTGCGTGGGTTCTTTTGTTGGGGCTTCTTGCGCTGGGGTCTGAAATGGCAAAGCCAAGAGCGCCACCACGGCGGCGCTGCTGAAAAACTGAATCATGAAACGTCTCCCAAGCGGGCTGCTCATGCCGCTGGTAAGGGTCGATGTATCGAGCGCGCAGCCTGCGTGCTCAGTTCTTCAAAGCCAACGTTTCAGATGACAGGAGGTGCACGTGACTTGTAAAACGCCACGGGACCGTGGCGGCGTGCTGCGGTGTTGGACACCGCGATGGCCTGGGCAACCGGCCCGGGCGTTTTGCCGCTGGCCATGGCGGCACATGCGGCGTGCTGGCTCAGCAGCTGGTCCCACAGCTGGCAGTCGGCGTCACCGGCCGCGTGGCCCCAGCCGCTGTCGCTTTGCCCGCTGGCTGCAAGCAAGGCGGGCACCTTGGAGTGTGGGGTGGTCGCCGTGTTTTGCGCTGAGCCTGCGCCGCCGTGCGCCACGGCATGCAGCAAACCCGCGCACTGTGCCAAGAACATGGCCAGCAACATCGTCAACACCAACGCGCGCACTGGCGCAGCCGCCACCGTGCTCAGTGGCCTGGCGCGGGCGCGATGTGTGGCTGACAGCGGGCGAAACATGGGCGTACTTTAGATGGAATACACAGGCTGGTTCACGCCGTCGTCCAGATGCTCGCGCGCCCACGCTTGTGGTTTTTGCTCGCGCGGCAGCAACACACCCGCCGCGCGCACACGCTGCTGGCTGGCGTCCAGCGCGGGCGGCTCACCGCCTTGCTGCAAGGTGGCCACGGCGTCGAGCAAGATGCGCCGCGCCATCACGATGCCGCGGTCGGTGGGCAGTAGTTTCTCTATCGAATGGTCTTGAATCGGGCCCATGCTTTCTTGCAGCGATGCGTCTTGCATGCTGAAGCCGAAGACACCGCTGTAGGCGCGTTTTTCAACCTGCGCCACGCGGTCAATCAGGTAGTCGTTGTCTTTGTTCGCCTTGGGTCGAAACGAGCCCGCGCGGTTGCCGTCTTCGTATTCGCAGTGGATGCCCAAGCCCGCCGACATGTCAGCGTGTTCTTGTGCCGTCAACGCCCGCTCAGGTCGATAGTTAATGCTCCAGGCCCAGCAGTTTTCATCGTCGATGGGCACCCACACATGGCCGCCCAGCGCATGTTCACCAAACGGCGGAATGAGCGTGTACCAAGGGAACAACCACTGCGTGATGCGCCAGTAGTAGCTGTCTTCGTCGCCCAAACGGCGGCCAAACAGCGTCATGCCAAAGGGTGTTTTTTCGATGTCGAACACCACATTGCCGTCGGCCTTGATGTAATGCAGCGCGCGTGTGCCCTTGTGCATGGGGTCGGCGTCCACCTCATAGCGGTGCACATAGCTCACATGCGCGGTGTCGATGCCGCCTTCCATGGCCTGCAGGTAGTTGCACTCTTGCAGGCGCTTGCTCACAAACACATGGCTGGCGGGCAAGGTGCACCACTCCACTTCAGGCGGCGCGGGTTCCAACCCCGTGGGGCCCATGTAGGCCCACACGATGCCTGCGCGCTCGATCGTCGGGTAGCCCGTGATGGCCATGTGCTTGCAGGCTTGCGGCGCACTGGGCACTTCCAGGCATTCGCCGCTGCGTGAAAACTTCAACCCGTGGTAGCTGCAACGAATGCCGCCTTCTTCAACACGGCCAAAAAACAGTGACACGCCGCGGTGTGAGCAGAACTCGCTGATCAGCGCTGCCATGCCTTCGCTGTCACGAAAGGCCAGCAGTTTTTCACCCATGATTTGCACGCGCACGGGGGGGCTGTCAGGCAGCGCAATCTCATTGGCCAGCAACACCGGCACCCAGTAGCGGCGCATGAGCCGCCCCATGGGCGTGCCCGGGCCGGTGCGTACCAACTTGTCTTGGCTTGTTTCGGTGACTGTCATGCTCATCGGCTCGTTGTGCTTGGCAAAGGCCGATCATAGGCAAGGGGTTCAGTTGAACCCCCTGTGGGAGCGCCTGACAGGCACAAAATGCAAACATGACTCGCGCATCTTTGGCTGCAGCCACGGCTTCTCTGTTGCTAACGTTTGGCATGACGCAGGCGAAGGCCGCAGAGCCAACACGGGCCGTGGGCCAGCCGCTCAACCCAGGCATGCAACAGCGCATGCAAGCCTGCACACCCTGCCATGGCAAAGAGGGCCGCGCCACACCCGAGGGTTACTTTCCGCGCATCGCGGGCAAGCCCGCGGGTTACCTGGCAGCGCAGTTGCAGAACTTTCGTGACGGGCGGCGTCAGCACGCCTTGATGACGAACATGGTGCGTCACCTGTCGGACGACTACATAGCCGACATCGCGGCTTACTTTGCGGCGCAGGATTTGCCGTACGCACCACCTGTCACGCACACAGCAGACCCAGCCGCCCTGGCGCGCGGCCGCAGGCTGGCACAGCACGGTGACGCCAAGCGCGAGCTGCCCGCCTGCCAGTCTTGTCACGGCGCGGCGCTGATGGGCGTGCAGCCCCAAGTCCCCGGCCTGTTGGGCCTGCCACGCGACTACGTGCTGGCCCAGCTTGGCGCGTGGCGCACGGGCCAGCGCAGCACGCCCGCGCCCGATTGCATGGCACACGTTGCCAAGGCCCTGAGCGACGAAGACGCCAGCGCCGTGGCCACTTGGCTGGCGGCGCAAACCGTGCCACTTGGTAAGGGTCCGGCATCCCAGCTGGCGCACGCACAAACACAAACACAAACACAAGCCGTGCCGCTGCGCTGCGCCGGCCTTGCGCCATGAGCTGGCGGCGCCGAACGCTGATCGGCGGCGTGGTTTTGCTGACCGTGGCCATTGGCCTGGTCTGCTGGATGAACGTCTGGATGGACGCCCGGATGAACCTCGACACCAGCCCAGCTTCGGCCAGCGGGCTCACAGAAGACACGTCAGCCCGCATTGAACAAGGCCGCTACCTGGCCCAGATCGGCCACTGCGCCGGTTGCCACACAGCACCTGGCGGCGCGGCGTATGCCGGTGGGCAAGGCATCACCACGCCCTTTGGCACGGTCAGGCCCGGCAACTTAACACCTGACATGACACACGGCCTGGGTGGCTGGACGCTGGCGCAATTTGCGCGCGCCTTGCGCTCAGGGCGCTCGGCCGATGGACGGCTGCTGTACCCCGCCTTCCCCTACGAGCACTTCAGCCTGCTGACGCACACCGATGTGCGTGCGCTTTACGCCTACTTTCAAAGCCTGCCTGCGGTGGCGCGGGCCAACGTTCCACATGACCTGCGCTGGCCCTACAACACGCAAGCCGCGCTGGCCGTGTGGCGCGCCCTGTTCTTTCACCCCGCGCCTTGGGCCGACGACACGCAGCAGACGCCGGTCTGGAACCGGGGTGCATACCTGGTGCACGCTGTGGCGCACTGCGGCGCTTGCCATGCGCCGCGCAATGCCTGGGGCGCCAGCGTGGATGTGCAAATGCTTGACGGCGGCGCAATGGCGACCAGTCACTGGCTGGCGCCTTCACTGCGCGACCCAGAGCAAGCCGGCGTACAAGGGTGGGCTGACCAAGACGTGCGCCATCTGCTGCGCAGTGGCGCCGGCCCGCAAGGCAGCGTCATGGGCCCCATGGCCAGCGTGGTGATGGGCAGCTTGCAGCATCTGCGTGATGACGACACGTTCGCCATGGCCAGCTATTTGCGCAGCCTGCCGCCCATCGTGCCCGCCCCGCCCAACCCGCCCCCAGCACAAACCGCCAGCCGCGCCACGCCAGCGCAAATGCAAAGCGGTGAGCGTTTGTACAAACAGCACTGCAAGGGCTGCCACGGCGCCCAGGGCGAAGGCCAGCCGCAGGCTTACGCCGCATTGGCAGGTTCACGCAAAGTGCTGATGGCCAACCCGGTCAACCTGGTGCAAGTGCTGTTGTGGGGCGGGTTTGGCCCATCAACCCCGGGCCAGCCGCACCCCTTTGGCATGCCGCCCTTTGTGCAGCTCTTGCCCGACAGCGAAGTGGCGGACGTCATCACCTTTGTGCGCCAGTCGTGGGGCAATGCGGCAGGGGTCGTCAGCGCGGCTGATGTGCAGCGCTTGCGCTAGCGGCATCGACGGCAGAAGGCGGACAACGAGCGAGAATTCGATGCGCGCCAGCGCCGTGCACGACAGGTCACGCAAATGCCGATCACAACCCAGGAGTCCTTGCCCATGTTCGCCCTTCGCTCCAACGCCACCTTGGCGCTCGCCTTAGTCGCCCTTCTCGCCTGCGGGACGACCGGCGCAAGGGCACAAGCATTCCCCAGCAAACCCGTGAAGATCGTCGTGCCCTATGCCGCTGGCGGCAGCACCGACGCCATCGGGCGGCTGGTAGGCGGCAAGCTGGCCGAGACCTGGGGCCAGAGCGTGGTGGTCGACAACAAGGCCGGTGCCAGTGGCATCTTGGGCAATGACTTCGTGGCCAAGTCCGCGCCCGATGGCCACACCTTGCTGCTGGGCATCACCGCCTTGGTGCAACTGCCGCACTTGCAACCCAAGTTACCGTATGAGGTGAGCAAAGACCTGATCCCCGTCACGCAAGTGGCTTTGTCGGCCGACCTCTT
>JAYVRO010000185.1:0-2031 GCA_043776165.1 Rubrivivax sp.
CACGTGAAAACGTTAACGGTGCCGAGCGTTTTGTGCCGGTGGATCGCGTCGTCAAAACCGTCAATGCCCACAGCGGCGCGGCCGAGCTGGGGCCCTATCGCCACTACATGCAGAAAGAAATTTTCGAGCAACCGCGTGCCATTGCCGACACGCTCGACGGCGTGGCCGGCATCAGCCCCGAACTGTTTGGCGACGGTGCGTACAAGGTCTTCAAAGAGGTCGATCAAGTGCTCATCCTGGCCTGCGGCACGAGCTTTTATTCAGGCAGCACGGCGCGCTATTGGCTGGAGAGCATTGCGGGTATCCCCACCACCGTAGAAGTGGCCAGTGAATACCGTTACCGCGACAGCGTGCCCAACCCGCGTACTTTGGTTGTCACCATCACACAAAGCGGTGAAACGGCCGACACCATGGCGGCCGTGAAACACGCGCGCAGCCTCGGTATGCAGCACACGCTGACCATCTGCAACGTGGCCACCAGCGCCATGGTGCGCGAATGCAAGATGGCCTACATCACACGTGCCGGGGTGGAGATTGGCGTGGCCAGCACCAAGGCCTTCACCACGCAACTTGTGGGCCTTTACCTGTTGACATTGGCCTTGGCGCAAGTGCGCGGGCGCTTGAGCGATGCACAAGAGGCCGAGCACTTAAAAGCCCTGCGTCACCTGCCCGTGGCCCTGCAAGCCGTGTTGGCACTCGAGCCCCAAGTCATCGCCTGGAGCGAAGACTTTGCGCCGCGTGAAAACGCGCTCTTCCTGGGCCGTGGTCTGCACTACCCCATCGCGCTGGAAGGTGCGCTCAAGCTCAAGGAAATCAGCTACATCCACGCCGAGGCTTACCCCGCTGGTGAACTGAAACACGGCCCCCTGGCCTTGGTCACCGACCAGATGCCCGTGGTGACCGTGGCGCCCAACGATGCACTCTTGGAAAAGCTCAAGAGCAACATGCAAGAGGTGCGCGCCCGGGGCGGCCAGCTCTATGTGTTTGCCGACAGCGACACGCACATCGACAGTGGGCCGGGCGTGCACGTCATCCGCATGCCGGAACACTACGGCGCGCTGAGCCCCATCTTGCATGTCGTACCGCTGCAGTTGCTGGCCTATCACACGGCCTGCGCACGCGGCACGGATGTGGACAAGCCGAGGAATTTGGCCAAATCGGTCACCGTAGAGTGATCGTTTTGAGTGGGCGCCTGATGCGACGTTAACGTGAAAGTTAGCGCCGCAAGGCGCGCCAAAGCCTCGGCTTGCGGCGAGGCTAACTTCGCGCGGCGAAGTCAATGCACGCAGGGCGAGCGCCCACACTGCACCACGTTGGCGGCCGTGCGAATCCACGCAGCGCCGATGGCTGGGTCGATGCTGTGTTAGTCCGAAAACGGGACAACCCTCATCGGGCAGTTGGTAACTTTCGTTACGATAAAGTCCGTCCCAGAGCCCCGCACCCAGGGTTCGTGAACCAAGGATCAAACCATGCCTGCTACGTCGCCTCCACCATCGCAATACCGCCGGCAACGCAGCGCGCAAATGCACGTTTTCGACGCGAGCGACATACCGTGGCACGAGACCGGCAAAGCAGGGCTGCGCTTGAAAGCCATCCTGAACGACGATGAGCGCGGTGAGTTCTTGGGCTTGATCGGATTCGACCCTTTTGTGCGCAGCGGCCTGCATCAGCACCAAGGCGTGGCCACCAGTTTTGTACTGGCTGGTGGCCTCACCGATTACCACGGCCACGTGAATTTGAATGAAGTCGGTATCAACGTGCGTGGCTCCACGCACGACGCCGTGGCGTACTTGCCCACGGTGTTGGTGTCGCGTTTGGAAGGGCCCGTGACGTACCCACCAGAGCATGGCGCGTTGAGTGGTTTACATGCGGGCTCGCGCCACGCCACATTTCGCAACCCGGCACCCGAGGTGCCGCCTGAGGTGAACACGGCAATTGACGCAGTCGATCTTGTGCCCACGGGTGTCAGTGGCCTTCAGCGGCAGACCGCGTTCGACTATGCAGGCACCGGCTCGAACAGGCGCATGGTGC
>JAYVRO010000186.1:0-6533 GCA_043776165.1 Rubrivivax sp.
GCCGGTCGGTCACGTTGCATGATGTCTACTACTTGGAGATCATCCATGCATTCGCCCCTATCTCGCTTTGCCATCGCCCTGGCTGCCACAGCGGCGTTCAGCCTGACCGCTTGCACCACGTCCAGCCCTGACGTGGTCAGCCGCAATGACGCGCAGCGCATGGCCACCGTGATTGACGGGGTGGTGCTGTCCCTGCGGCCAGTTGTCGTTGACGGCACCCAGAGCGGCGTGGGCGCCACAGCGGGGGGTGTTGTGGGCGGTATTGCTGGAGCGTCAGTGGGCGGTCGCCGCGAATCCATGGTGGTCGGAGTCTTGGGCGCGGTGGTGGGTGGCGTGATGGGCAATGCGGTGGAGCGTTCAAGCACCCGCGAAGAAGCCGTCGAAATACTTGTGCAGCTCAAAAGTGGCGAACGCCGCGCCATCGTTCAAGCCAAAGCGGGCGAGGTGCTGAACGCGGGTGACGCGGTGATCATCGTCACAACGGGCAACAAAGTGCGGGTAACCAAGGCACCCTCCATCACCCCGACACAGCCGACGGCTGCAGCAAAGACGACTTGATTCAATGATTTCGACGAGAGTACTTGCTCACATCAATTGAGTCCTGAGCGTTTTCCAGAGCGATTGGCGCCAGTAATCAGCACTCTCTCTCGGAGAGTGCTAATATTTGCGGAACCAACTAGGCACTTATTTGTCAGATTCCGCCATGACCATGACCACTCCTTCCGCCGCCCTTGCCGTACGTGACCCCTGGGCGCTTCTGCCCTCGCTGGGCAATCTGGACGCCTACATCCGCGCGGTCAATCGCCTGCCCATGCTGACGCAACCCGAAGAAGTGGCCATGGCCAAACGGCTGCGCGACTCGGGCGACGTGCACAGCGCAGGGCAACTGGTGTTGTCACATTTGCGTTTGGTGGTCTCCGTGTCACGCCAGTACATGGGCTACGGCTTGCCGCAAGGTGACCTGATCCAGGAAGGCAACATTGGCCTGATGAAGGCTGTCAAGCGCTTTGACCCCGAACAAGGCGTTCGGCTAGTGAGCTACGCGCTGCACTGGATTCGTGCCGAAATTCATGAGTACGTCCTGAAGAACTGGCGCATGGTCAAAGTCGCTACAACCAAAGCGCAGCGCAAGCTTTTCTTCAACCTGCGCTCGATGAAGCAGGGTATGAAAGACGACGCCACAGAAGGCGACACGCACCGCAATACGCTCACGCCACGGGAAGTGGCGAAAGTGGCACGCGAGCTGAACGTCAAGCCTGAAGAGGTGATCGAGATGGAGACCCGCATGTCGGGCGGCGATGTGGCTTTGGAGCCGCAGACCGACGACGGTGAAGAGAGCTTCGCGCCCATTGCTTATTTGGCCGACGAGAGCCGAGAGCCCACCCACGCACTGGAAGCGCAGCACCGCGACTGGCTGGCCAGTGATGGCATTGCCCACGCCTTGGATTCGTTGGACGCACGCAGCCGCCGCATCGTTGAAGAGCGCTGGCTGAAAGTGAACGACGACTCAACCGGTGGCTTGACGCTGCATGACCTGGCCGCCGAATACGGTGTCAGCGCGGAGCGCATTCGACAAGTCGAAGTGGCGGCGCTGAAAAAAATGCGCAAGGCGCTCGGGGCGCAATAAAACATTTGGCGCGCGGCCCAGGATTGTGCGCTGATCAACCCGTTGGCTTTTCCGCCAACAAGCGTTTGATGTCGTGTGTGAGCGCTTCTTCGCCGCCGCCATAGCGCGTGAACAGTCGCAAGCGGCCCTGCAAGTCGTAGATGTACGAACCCGCCGTGTGGTCCATGCTGTAGCTGCCCGGCGCCTTGCCAGGCACTTTGGCAAAAAAGACTTTGAAGTGCTTGGCCGTGGCCAGGGTTTCTTCAACGCTGCCGCGCAGCGCAACAAAGTCAGTTGAAAAATTCGCCGTATAGGCCCTGAGCAACTCTGGCGTGTCGCGCTCCGGGTCGATGGTCACAAACACCCCCTGAACACGCCCACCGTCGTCACCCAACGCTTTTTTCACTCGGGCCAATTCAAGCAGGGTCGTGGGGCACACGTCGGGGCACTGCGTGAAGCCGAAAAAGACCACTGTGACCTTGCCCTTGAAGTCAGCCAATGAACGCCGCTGACCATGGGCGTCGGGTAAGTTAAATTCCCGTGCGTAGTCGGCGCCAGTGATGTCAATGGCTTTGAAACCTGCCGTGGCGCCGCCGGGCGGCTGGCACGAACTCAATGCCATCAAACCAACGAGCCCACAGGCCCAGGCTCTCAGCTTTGCAGCCATGGCACCAGATAGTGGTCCAACAACAGTGCGGCAAAGAGCAGCGACAAATGCCAGATGGAAAACCGAAACGTAGCGCGCGCCAAGTCATCACTGTATTCACGCCAAAGGCGATAGGCATAAGCAATGAAGCCCGCGCCCAACAGCACGGCACAAACCAAATACAGCGAGCCACTCATGCCCTGTACAAAAGGCAACAGCGTGGCAGCAAAAAGCACCAAGGTGTACAAAAAGACTTGCAGCCGGGTGAACTCTGGCCCGTGCGTGATTGGCAACATGGGCAGGCCCGATTTGCGATAGTCCTCGGCGCGATACAGCGCCAACGCCCAAAAATGCGGCGGCGTCCACAAAAAGATAATGAGGCACAGCATGATGGCCTCGGCTCCCACGTCACCCGTCATCGCGGCCCAGCCGAGCACCGGGGGCATGGCGCCTGACGCACCGCCAATGACGATGTTTTGCGGCGTCAGAGGTTTGAGTACAACGGTATAGATCACGGCGTAGCCGATAAACGTGGCAAAAGTGAGCCACATCGTCAAGGCGTTGACCCAGACGAACAACACGGCGCTGCCTGCCAAACACAAGAGCGCCGAGAAGAGCAGGGTCTGGGCGTTGCTCAACTGACCTTTTGCCGTGGGCCGCCAGGCGGTGCGCGTCATTCGGGCATCGATGTGCTGCTCAACAACGCAGTTGAACGCCGCCGCCGCACTGGCCACCAACCAAATACCGACCGTTGCTGCCAGCGCCACGGCCAAGTTAGGCAAGCCTGGCTGTGCCAGCAACATGCCAATCACGGCGCAGAACACAATGAGCTGCACCACCCTGGGTTTTGTCAACGCGTAGAACTGCATCCAGCGTGATGCTGCGGGCGCAGAAGCGATCAAAGTTTGAGACATGGCGAAAGACATTTTAGGCAGCCTGCGGCATGGGCACGGGCCGCATTCGAGCCCAGACGGCGGTGAGGACAAAAACCAGCGCTGCCGCGCCAGCTGAATGTGCCAGTGCAGCGACCAGGGGCCAGCCCAAGATCACGGTAGTCAGACCCGACAGTACTTGCGCCAAAAGCAGCACGGCCAACAGTTGCCGGACATTCTTAAGGCCAGGGTCGCGGGTGCGCCACAGCCGCCACGCCAAGACTGCGAGCGCCGCGACCACAAGCACGGCAAACAGCCGATGCACCATCTGGATGGCGACGAGTGCTGGCAGTGTGAGATGCCCGTTGGCGCTGGGCTCACCCAGCCCACGCAGTAGCGTGTAGCCGTTGCTGATATCCATCTCTGGCCACCAAGCGCCATTGCACTGTGGAAATCCGCTGCATGCCAGAACGGCATAGTTCGAACTGACCCAACCACCCAAGCTGATCTGCACCATCAAGAGCACAAGGCACAGTCCGACACCGGCGCGCAAGCGCCGCGAACCGACCAGACTGCGCGGTACCAACGCTTCGCGCTGCAATACCAAGAGCGCTAGCAAGATGATCCCTCCCAGCAGATGCAAAGTAACCACGGCTGGGTAGAGCTTGAGCGTGACGGTGTACTTGCCAAACAAGCCTTGCACGATCACCCAGAACAAGGTGCAGGTGGGCCACCAGGGCGACAACCCTGTGCTTGCGCGTCGCTGCCAGGCCACGATCGTCATGGCCAAGATGAGCGCGCCCACAGTCATGGCCAGATAACGGTGGATCATCTCGATCCAGGCCTTGAAAGTGGTCACAGGCCCGGAGGGCAACGCCGCCTGAGCCGAATCAATGTGCATCTGGGCGCCCAGCGGACTGGCACTGCCATAACAACCCGGCCAATCGGGGCAACCCAAACCGGAGTCCGAGAGCCGCGTAAACGCGCCAAAAACAATCAAGTCAAAGGTTAAGAACAAGGTGACAGCACACAACAAAGCAAGCCGAGACTGTGTTTTGTCTGTTCGCGCGCGCAACCAAACATAGGCCAGTGGCAGCAGAGCGAGCAAGCCTGCCAGCAGCAGCAAGCGGGCGCTGGGCGCAAAGTTCACTGAAGCGGTGCTGACCATGGCAATTCAGCGCCCGGCGCGATCCCACGAGGACGAGGCCCGCAGCAAGCGCTCAATGTCGCGTTTGACTTTGGCAGGGTCAGGCTTGGCGGGCATGCGCATCATCCATTCACCCATGGGGTCGACAAGGTAGAGGTGATCCTCCACCGACTGACTCGCCTCGGCTGATAACCAGTTCGCAAGCGCCCGAGGCTCTACACGCAAGAGGGTCGTGGCAGGGCTGGTTTGTAGCGCAGCTAACAATGCAGGCGAGACAGCTGCGCTGTCGGTTATCAGCCAGACCTTTTCCAGACGGTCCCTTTCACGACCCAGCATTTCGCGCAATTGCCGCTGCATGAAGAGGCGTTGCTCACAGGCGGCGGCGCACGAGGCTGGGCCCACCGAGATGAGCAGCCATTGGCCTTTCAATGAGCTGGCCGCTACCGCCTTGCCATCAACCGCCTGGAGCGCAAGCGCCGGCATGCCACGCGTGGGTAAGATCAAGCTGCCGTAGTTGCTGCTCGACGTTGGTCGAATCACGAAATAGGTCAGGTACGACGCGAACACTGGCGCGGCACACACCAGAAGCACGAGAAACATCTTCGCGCGCCCGCCGACAGTGCGTCCTCGGGTGGGTACAGCGTTGGGTAGGGCGGCGGGGACTTGCAAGGAGTGCACGGTGAGCCCAAGAGGTTCAGGCGAAGTTTCAGTTTTGGTTTCGGGCCGTGACATGGGGTCGGATGAGTTGAAACCAGACAAACAGGCCGACGATGAGCAAGCTCAAAGCAAACCACTGGAAGGCATAGCCAAAGTGCTTGTGCACGTCGGCGGCAGGACGCGGCCAGTCGCGCAAGAGCCCGTCACTGGCTGAGGCCGCCTCGTCCAATTGAACCAGCGACAACGGCAGCAATGGCAAGCCTGTTTCGCGCGCGAACTCAGCCAGCGGTAGATTTTGCCGGATAGCACCCGAGGCCGCAGGATCAAACTCAAACAAACGTCCGGGCGGTGGTGCCACGCGCGTCAACAACTGAACCTGGCCGACGGGAGTTGGCGGCGCTATCACGCGGGCACGATCTTGGGGATGTCGCGCCAGCCAACCGCGCTGCACCAGCACAACGGAGCCATCGGTCAAACGCAGCGGCGTGACAACAAAAAAACCTGGACGACCTGCCATTTGTCGGTTGTCAAGAAACACGGTGTACTGCCCCAACCATTCGCCGCTGAGGCGCACTTGCCGATGGTGTTGTAGCAGTGCTGCGCTTTCGTCACGCGCCAGCGCTGACATCGGCAGTGGTGGCATGGCCCAACGCGCGTCCAACGAGGTTTGAAGCGCATTTTTTTGCGCCGCACGATCCATCTGCCACCACCCCAGGCGGGCTGTGCCCAACGCCGCCAACAAGGCAGCGGTGAAGAGCACGAGTTGGTGGCGCTTCATGCGTTGCTGCTGAACGAGTGCACCGCGTCAGTGGAGTAATCTTGGGCCATGAAAACTGTCATCGTGCTCATGCTGGTTGCCGTGTTTTGTGCGTTGGCAAGCGCCGGCGTTTTCATGCTGCGCAAAAAGCGCCCAGGCGAAACACGAGACCAACGCATGGCACGCGCTTTGGCGCTTCGGGTCGCCTTGTCAGTGGTTTTGTTTCTCTTCATCTTGCTGAGCTGGTACATGGGCTGGGTTCGACCCACCGGCATTCCATTGCGTTCTTGAATTACCACTTTGCTTGGGGCAGAAAAAACGCCGCTGTACGCGGCGTTTTTTTCTAGCGGCTCGTCGCGCTGGTCAAAGCCAGTACACCAAGAAATAAAGCCCCAACCAAACCACGTCCACAAAATGCCAGTACCAAGCCGCACCTTCAAAGCCAAAGTGTCGCTCCGGGGTGAAGTGGCCTTTCATCAGTCGCAGCGTGATGAAGGTCAGCATGAGCATGCCCACAAACACGTGGAAGCCGTGGAAACCGGTGAGCATAAAAAACGTTGAACCAAAAATGCCCGAGCTGAGCTTGAGGTTCAAGTCAGCGTAGGCATGCATGTACTCCGCTGCCTGCACGATGACAAAGGCCAAGCCCAAGGCCACCGTGACCCACATCAACACCACGGTCTTGAACCGTTGGCCGGCAATGAGTGCATGGTGGGCAATCGTCAGCGTCACACCAGAAGTTAACAACAGCGCAGTGTTGACAGTGGGCAAAGGCCACGGACCGATGGTTGTGAAGGGCTCAATGATGTTGGCGGGTGACGCAGTGATGCCCCCGCCAGCGCTGGGCC
>JAYVRO010000187.1:0-6532 GCA_043776165.1 Rubrivivax sp.
CTGAGCCGAAGCCCGGTCGACGCTTGGGCGTTCTGTGGGTGCTGATGCTTACCAGCCTCGTGCTGATTCTCGGTCTGCAGGTTTGGCATGGCCGCAGCACCATGGACGACATCACCGTTTGGGGGACTCAACTTTTGTTGCTGGCGTCAGGACTGGCCTGCGGCGTGGCCATGCGGAGCCACTTCGGGCGACAACTCGCCAATGCAGCCACGCGCGAACGCCACTTGCGTGGCCTCCTGACCCTGTCAGCCGACGCCTACTGGGAGGTCGATGCACAGTGGCGCTTGTCGGCCTTCAGACCATCTGACCGTCACGACCCTGCACATGCCCAAAACATCGCGGGCCTGATGGGCCAGGTGGTTTGGGATCTACCGCAGTTTCGCTGCCAACCCGAGGTACTGGATCGCTTGCAAGCCGACATGGAAGCGCATGCTGCCTTTCGCAATGTGCACCTGGGCTGGCTCGCCCGCAACGGTGGCTTGCACCATTTCAGCATCGGTGGCGAGCCGCGTTTTGATACCAGTGGGCGCTTCAGTGGTTTTGTCGGCGTGGTCCGCGACAACACCCAACCGGTGCTGACGAGCGCCGCGCTGCATGCCAGCGAAAACCGCTACCAGGAGCTCTTTTCGCGCATCCCCTCGGGCTTGATCCTGCATCGCAACAGCTTGGTTCTGGAAGCCAACCCAGCCGCTTTGCAGCTGTTTGGTTATCTCGATGGCCCGCCCCTGGTGGGCCACAATTTGCTGGCGCTCTTTGACGGTGCCGATTCTGTCGAGCGGGCGCGACGGCGGGTAGAAGAGATTGAGCGCATGCCCTTGGGTGAAGCCCTCCCCGTGGCCGACTACCGCATGCGCAGTCGTCTCGGTGTGCCCATCGCAGCCCGTGCCACCGCTGTACGGGTCGATGCCGGGGGAAGCCCGGCCACGCTGTCGATCTTTGTAGACGACACCGAAAGGCGCCGCGCCGAAGTGGCGGTGCGCCGCTCGGAAGCCATGCTCTCGCACCTGGTCGCCACCAGCCCTGACGTCATCACGCTCACCGACCTCAGCTCCGGCCGTTACGCCATGGTCAACCACACCTTCGAGCGCTTCACGGGGTACCGCGCCATCGACGTGGTGGGTAAGACATCGATCGAGCTGGGCATTTGGCACGACACCAAACAACGCGACCGCTTTGTCGCCACGGTGCAAGAGCAAGGCGTTGCACGCGACATGGCCTGCGACTTTCGCAACAACGACGGCAGCGTCTTGCCGCTTCTGGTGTCGGGCGCCGTGTTTGCCATGGACGGGCGCAATTACCTCGTCATCAACGGTCGTGATGTCAGCCAGCAAGAACGCGAACGCTTGGAGCGCGCGGCGATCTTTGAGAACGCATCGATCGGCATCGCTGTCACACGGGACCAGCACTTTGTGCATTGCAACCCGCGTTTTGCGCAGATGTTTGGCTGGGACGCCAAGATGTTGGCGGGCCGCCATGCCAGCACCGTTTGGCGGAAAAGCGGCAACTACGAAGAAGAAACGCTGACCCTGCGCCAACGTGTTCAAAGCGGCGAACTGGTGGAGTTTGAGCGACCCGCACTTCGTCTGGATGGCAGCAGTTTTGTCGCCCGTGTGATCGCCAAAGCCATCGACCCCCAGCGCCCCGTCACCAGCGGCGCACTCTGGATTGTTGAAGACGTGACCGAGCAGCGCCAGGCCGCCACAGCCTTGGCGCGTGCGCGCGACCAGGCCGAGGCCGCCAACCGCGCCAAGAGCGCCTTCTTGGCCAATACGAGCCACGAGCTGCGCACCCCGTTGAACGGCATGCTGGGCTTGGCACAACTGGCCAGCAACCCCACGCTGGGACCGGAAAAACGCCAGCAGTATCTGGATCAAATTGCTGACAACGCGCACGCCTTGGCCGCCATCGTGAGCGATGTTCTCGACCTCTCCAAAATTGAGGCCGGCAAGCTCGAACTTGAGGTCGTCGGGTTTGACTTGCCCGCCCTGCTGGGCCACCTGCGCCAAGCCTACGGCGCCCTATGCATCGGGCGCAGCTTGAGCCTGCGCTTTGAGATCGACGCCAGTGCCCAGAGCTGGGTTGTGGGCGACGCGCTGCGTGTGCGCCAGGTGTTGTCCAACTTTCTCAGCAACGCGCTCAAGTTCACCGAACAGGGCGAGGTCTGCTTGCATGCCTATCGCTTGCCCGGCCATCCAGACACCGGCTTGCTGCGCTTTGACATCACCGACAGCGGCCCGGGCCTGAGCGAGGCCACGCAAGCCCGGCTATTTCGTCCGTTCACCCAAGGCGACGAGTCCATCACACGGCGTTACGGTGGTACGGGCCTGGGTTTGTCTATCTGCAGCGAATTGGCGCAGTTGATGGGTGGGCAAGTGGGCGTGCAAAGCCAGCCCGGCCAAGGCGCATGCTTTTGGGCTGAGCTTCACCTGCCCGCCACATCGGCACCCAGTGGCGTCGCAGCTATCGACCAACGCGCCCTGCAAGCCAATGAGCAAGTCCTGCGCGGTGCCTCCGTTTTGATGGTCGAAGACAACCCGGTGAACATGCTCATCGGTGCAGCTATTCTCGAACGTTGGGGCATCGAGGTCGAGCAGGCCACCGATGGTGCGCAGGCCGTGACTGCCGTGTTGCGCGGCCAAGCCCAGGGCCGTTTGTTCGATGCCGTGTTGATGGACGTTCAAATGCCCGTGCTGAGCGGCCACGAAGCCACGCGCGCACTGCGCGGCCACGCGGGCTTGAAACACCTGCCCATCATCGCGCTCACGGCAGCCGCCCTGGTGTCAGAGCGCGACGAAGCCCTGGCCGCAGGCATGGACGACTTTCTGACCAAGCCGATTGACGCTGACAAGCTCAAGGCCACCTTGGTCCGCTGGATCAGCGCGCGCCAAATGCACTAGCCAAACCGCGAACGCGAACGCAAACGCCGATGGGCGCTACTGGGTGCCGAAGATGCGGTCACCTGCGTCACCCAGACCCGGCACGATGTAACCGTGCTCGTTCAGTTGGCGGTCAATGGCGGCGGTGTACACGGGCACATCGGGGTGGTGTTTATGAAAGTTGACCAGGCCTTCGGGTGCGGCCAACAAGCACACAAAGCGGATCGACTTGGGGCCTGTTTCTTTCAAGCGGTCCACCGCCGCCACGGCAGAGTTGCCGGTGGCCAGCATGGGGTCTAGAACGATGGCGTCGCGCTCGGGCATGCTGTGCGGCATCTTGAAGTAGTACTCCACGGCGCCCAGGGTTTTGGGGTCACGGTACAGACCCACGTGCCCCACGCGCGCGCCCGGAACCACGTCCAGCATGCCATCCAAAAAGCCAGCACCCGCGCGCATGATGACCACGAAGACGGTCTTTTTTCCATCGATGACAGGCGAGCGCATGGCCTCGAGCGGCGTTTCTATATCGACGAGCTGCGTTGGCATATCGCGCGTGACTTCGTACGCCATGAGCATGCTGATTTCATGCAACAGGCGGCGAAAATTGCTGGTGCTGCGGTCCTTTTGGCGCATCAAGGTGAGCTTGTGCTGCACCAAAGGGTGGGTGATGTGGTGGACGATAGAAGTCATGTCGAGTGTTAACAAGAAGGGGCCGTCAAAAAATCGTACCGTCGCTCTCGACGTTGAGCGGCGGCGCGCCGCCGCGCAGCTCTTGCGCTAACGCACGCCCCGCAGCCCAGGTGCCACCTTCCAGCACGCAAGCCAGGGGCAGGTTGGTTGCAGTGGGGCCCAACTCGCTGCGCACCATGGCTGCCAACTCGTCCATCAACGTGATGGTCAGGGCGCGCCATTCGATGATGATTTCATCGCCGGGTTTCCAGCTGCGTTCGAGGTAGGCCGCGCGGCGCGGCACCAGTACACCGGCGTCGATGAGCAAGCCGCCGTTGCGGTACTCGGGCAAGGCCGTCAGAGCGTCCAGACCAGTCACCGTCACACCCGCCCACAGAAGGGGCTCGACCAAGGAATAAACCAGCCACTGACTGAGTTTGTGAAACGGCACCCAGCCCAGGGTGACAGCGTCGTCGCCCTTCGGCGTGGCGCTTCCCGCCCAGCGATGGGGCCACACGTCGCCAGCGTTAACGCCCTTCAAGGTTGTGCCGTTTTGCCAGATCGGCGCAAAACAACGCAGCAGCTCTTGCAAAAGCTCGGTGGCGCTCACCTCGCTGCGCGTGAAGCTGTGAGTGACCCGGTCCACCACACCACTGGGACGCGGCGCCATGCCGTCTTTCGCGTGTTCAGCCAAAAGCGCGGCACCCAGACGCACCAGCAGTCCGGCGCGTCCTTCCAGGCCCACCATGGGGTTGCTGGTACCGGCCTGAAAGACAGCCCGCAGAGCCGCCACATCGATGGTTTTGAGCGCACCGGCGTCTACCCTGCAAGGCTCGTCTTTTTTGGCTGAAAACACCCCACCAATGAAGGCTTGGTAGCTCGCCACGGCCAGCCCCTCACTGCGCGGATAAGCGGTGCCATCGTCGGGTTCGACAACCGCCGCTTTGGCTTTGCCACTGGTGGCGCTGTCGAGCAAGGCCAGCAAGTCGTCGCGGCCCAAACGGTCGGCGGGCAAGGCCATGGCGCCGGGGGCGTTGGCCGCACCCACCCGTTCAACATATCGCCACTTGGCGCCCGCACCGGCATCCAGCAATACGCTCAAGACCGTGAGATCAATTTGTGCGCGCGCCACGTCAGCGCGGCTGTGCGTAGCCAACAAGACATCAAGTTGTGCCTTGCGGTCCACACCGCCCGCTTCAAAGTGGCGCCAGCGACTGTGCAGCGGGATCTTCAAGTCGGGGTAGCGTGACAGCGTCAGGGCAGCGACGCGCGCCGCTGCGCCGGGCAAAGCACTGCGGTCAATGCGAAAGAAGGGCGACAGGCCGTCGCCCACCGCGCGCGTGATGGCGGCCGAACGCAAGCGCACGGTGGCGGGATCGCGCAACAAGGTCAGCAGGTCTTTGGTGGGGCCGGGAACGTAGGTCGCGTTGGCAAGCATGTCGGCCGCAGAAACACCCGCTGGGGTGGTCATTAACGTTTCATGTGACAAAACATTCGGCGTGTCGTTCGTTGATTCATTCAAGTGCGCGCCCCTTCACGGCTTGCAAGTCTTGTTGTGTCGGCAGTGCAGCGTCGGTGAAGTAACCCGCCGCCAGCTTGGCTTGCATTTCTACCTGCGCGTCAGCGGGGATCAAGGCATCAGGTATTTTTACGCGCTCCAGCACCTCAACGCCGCTGCCAGTGATGGCATCGAACTTGTCGTTGCTCATGCTCACCAGGCGGTGAATTTTCTTCACGCCCAGCCAGTGCAACACGTCGGGCATGAGTTCTTGAAAGCGCATGTCTTGCACACCGGCCACACATTCGGTGCGCAAAAAGTACTTGTCAGCGCTGTCACCGCCGAGCTGCCGTTTGCGTGCGTTGTAGACCAAAAACTTGGTCACCTCACCCAGTGCTCGGCCTTCTTTGCGGCTGTAGGCAATAAGGCCCACGCCCCCGGCCTGCGCGCCAGCAATGCATTCCTCAATGGCATGGGTGAGGTAGGGCCTGCAAGTGCAAATGTCGGAGCCAAAAACGTCCGAGCCATTGCACTCGTCGTGCACCCGCGCGGTGAGGGTAATGGCCGGGTTGGCAAGGTCGCGTACATCGCCAAACACATAGAGGGTTTGCCCGCCGATGGGGGGCAAAAAAACTTCCAAGTCACTGCGCGTGACGAGTTCGGGGTACATGCCGCCGGTCTCTTCAAAGAGTGCGCGGCGAAGGTCGGCTTCGCTGACCTTGAAGCGCGCCGCCACACCGGGCAGCCACCACACGGGTTCGAGCGCAATCTTGGTCACGCTGGCTGAGGCGTCGTCCAACAAGACGCGGCCATCGGGCTTCAAGCGCTGAAAGGCCATGGCTTGCTTGACCTCGGGCAAATGCACATGCGCTTTGGTCACAGCGATGGTGGGACGGATGTCATAACCCAGACTCAGGTGTTCAGCAAAAACCTGCTGCACGCTGGCACCCCAGGGGTCGATGGAGACGATCTTGTGCGCGTCGCCCCAGCCCGCGTGCGGGCCAACCAGATCAGTGGGCGAGGTGTCGGTCAAATCAGCGCGGTGCCCGCGCGTGAGGTTGCCCGCTGCCACAGCCAGCGCGCGGTAAACACCGTAGCTGCCGCTGTGGGTGCCAATGACGTTGCGCTGGCTGCGGTTGCCTGTGGTGCCCACCAAAGGGCCGCGGCTCGCGGCATTGGCCGCGCCCCAAACAATGGGCGGAGCACCGTCGGTGCCCTGGCCGGGGTGCGATGTCAGCCGAATGTGGCCCGCTGCGGGGCTCGGCGGGGGGAAAGACACAGACGGTGAAACAGTCGAAGCGCTGTCGGGTGCCATGGGCCTGGGCGGTAGGTGGGGAGCGCTGCAGCATAGCGCTTGCGCACCGCCCCGCACCGACCGCGCACCCACACCACGAAATCAGGCCATGAAGCCCAGGTCGCGCTTGCTGGCGTCGAAGCTGGCGATGTTGGGGAACACGTCAAGCAACTGCGCATCGCTCAGTCCAAACCA
>JAYVRO010000188.1:0-2027 GCA_043776165.1 Rubrivivax sp.
GAGCCTTTGAAGGTGGGCGACACAGTGGTGTTGTCCATCCGCCCTGAAGACGTTCAATTGTCTGACAGACCAACGTTTGACATGAGCCATAGTTCATCCGTCAACTCAT
The DNA here is from genome assembly GCA_043776165.1 of Rubrivivax sp. Classification (GTDB taxonomy): domain Bacteria; phylum Pseudomonadota; class Gammaproteobacteria; order Burkholderiales; family Burkholderiaceae_C; genus Rubrivivax. The sequence continues at coordinate 110 of JAYVRO010000188.1, forward strand.
CAGTCAACACCTGGCAAGGCACGGTCGATCAAAAAATCTTCTTGGGCGAGGCGATGGACTTTCGCGTGAAGCTGGGCAGCCGCGTGCTGCTCTCGCGTACTCACCCTTCGGTGCTCACACCTGTTGACCAACCGATCTGGGTGCACATCAACCCGGCCAAGAGCGTGGCCATGCCCAAGGCGCCTGTATGAGCGAAACAATGGATGTGGTGACACAGGCGTCAAACGACCCGCGCGAAGGTCACAAAGACCTCTACCACTCGAAAAAGGACCGCGTTTTTGTGCGCCCTATCCAGGGCCATTACGGGTTGAAAGACGAGATGGCGCGTCTGCGCGCCATGCCGCGTGTGCGCAAAGGCAGCGAGATCGCTTTCAACGACGGCCCGCAGGCCTTCAGTCGCCATTACGTCGAGCCCAAAGATGGCATCACCCAGCTCTTTCACTTGCACCTGGAAGAGTACGGCCCGGGTGGTCGTTCGCAAAAACACGGGCACGTCAACGAAGCAGCCTTTTACATCCTGGACGGTGATGGCTACGAGGTGCACGACGGTGTGCGCTACGACTGGACGGCGGGTGATGTGGCCATCGTGCACAACAACTGCGTGCACCAGCATTTCAACGCCAGCAACACAAAACCGGCGCGTGCCTTGGTCATCAAAACCAAGCCCATGTACATGTTCATGAACATGCTTTTTCAGCAGCAAGTCGAACCGCGCTCAAACGAGCCCGCACCCGGCGGTGAAGGTTTTGCGGTGCGCGAAGATGAAGACAACTTCAATCACCCCGTGCTTGACGATTCAGGCATTAACACTACAGATAAGACGGGAGCCTGAGCACCATGGCATGGAGTGAAGCTACCGCCTGGCTCAAAGGCAACGCACACCAAGATCTCTACCAAGCCTTGCTGGACGACGCGGCCACCGCGCCGGTGCGAAATGCCAAACGCAAGAAGATCGTCAAGCCCGAAGAAATGCCCTGGGAAATGTCGCGCCAAGGATTGTTAAAGCATCTGCTGAACGAAGGCATGAACACGCGCATGGAGACGGTAGACGCCTACATGCAAATCATCCCGCCGGGCAGCCATTCGGGCCGCCACCGCCACCTGGCCGAGGAGTGTTTGTACGTGGTGGAAGGCCGGGGCTATGACCTGCACCAGGACTGCGACGTCGAGATCACCGACACCTACCACTGGAAACCGCAGGCCGATGTCAAACGTTATGAATGGGAAGCCGGCGACGTGATCTACATCCCGCCCAACACCATTCATCAACACTTCAACGCCAGCACTGAGCGGCCTGTTCGCCTGATATCGGCGATCAACCGCATCTTCAAGGCCAGTGGCTTGAACGACCTTGAGCAACTCGACGACGCGCCCGAATACCGCAGCGGTGTTGCCCTGACGGGAGAGATGGTGGCGAACTACATCAGCGCAAAAAGAGCAGCATGAACAACAGCATTCAATCGGCCATCGTCCCAGACGCTATTGCCAAAAAGTTCGAGACCGAAAAGGCCACGCCCTACACCCGCTGGGTGGCCGAAGAAGGCCTCGACATCATCGACGCCATGTACGTGCAAAACCTGCACACCGTGGACCTCAAACCCTGGGCGCGCCGGGGTGGGCGCGGTGTGTACTTGAACCACGACGCGTCGCGCACATCCAACGACTGCTACGTGTGTGAAATCCCGCCCGGCCAGCAACTCGCGCCGCAGCGCCAGCTCTTTGAAGAAATGATCTATGTGCTGGATGGCCGAGGCAGCACGACAGTGTGGAACGGCGCAGGCAAGCGGCTCAGTTTCGAGTGGAAAGCAGGGGCCATTTTCGCCATTCCGCTCAACACCACGCATCAGCATTTCAACGGCTCGGGCAAAGACGCGGCGCGTTTTGTGTCGGTCACCAATGGGCCGGTGATCATCAATGC
>JAYVRO010000189.1:0-2018 GCA_043776165.1 Rubrivivax sp.
GCGATGTTCGCAATCCGCCTTGGTACAGCGCGCGTACAGCGCCAGCGAATGTTCTTGCAATTCAAACCCGCGTGACTGCGCCACCGTGCGTTGGCGCTGCTCAATCTCGGAGTCGAAAAACTCTTCCACACGACCGCAGGTCAGGCACACCAAGTGGTCGTGGTGCTGGCCTTCGTTGATCTCGAACACCGACTTGCCCGACTCAAAATTGCTGCGAGTGAGCAAGCCCGCTTGTTCAAACTGCATGAGAACGCGGTAGACCGTGGCCAGCCCGATGTCGGCGTCTTCTGTCAACAAGGCTTTGTAGACGTCCTCGGCCGTCATGTGGCGGCGCTGCGAACGCTGAAAGATCTCCAAGATCTTGATGCGCGGTAGCGTCGCTTTGAGCCCGCTGCTCTTGAGTTCTTCGGCGTGCGTCATGGGCCTTCTCAGGTGCTGGCAGCAGGCATGCTGCCCGCTAGAATGCGCCGATCATAGCCAGCTGCGCCCTGGGTCACTGCACCTTGGCGCGCGCAACGTCTGCTCCCCATGCCCCGTTTTTGCACTCGCTTTGCTGGCCTCGCCATCAGCACCCTGGCCACTTTGGCTGGCTTGTCTGGCTGCAGTTGGCTACCGGCGTCGCTCACGTCAACCGACAGCTTTCTGGGTGTGATCACGCCCTACCGAATTGACATCGTGCAGGGCAACGTCGTCACCAAAGAACAAGCCGCGTTGGTCAAGCCAGGCATGTCGCGCAGCCAAGTGCGTGATGTGTTGGGCTCGCCCATGGTGTCTGACCTCTTCCATGCCGAGCGCTGGGACTACCTTTTCACCATCCGCCGACCCGGCACCGAACCGCAACGCCGCAGCGTTGTCGTTGTTTTTGATCGGGATGTCGTCAAGACCATTCAGGCGCCCGAGCTTCCCAGCGAAAAGGAGTTCGTCGCAAGCATCGCCAAACCCGTAGACGGCAAGACGCCTTTGCTGGAACTGAGCGCAGAACAACGCAAGGCCCTGCCCGCGCCCGCAGCCCAGCCTGAATTGAAAGCTGAGCCCACAGGGCCGGTGCGAACCTACCCGCCGCTAGAGCCGGCATGAACAAGATTCGGGTTGCGGTGGCCGGCGCCAGTGGGCGCATGGGCCACATGCTGATTGAGGCCGTTGTGGCGAGTGAAGACAGCCAACTCGTCGGCGCGTTAGACGTGATGGGCAGCCCATTTTTGGGCCAAGACGCGGCTGCGTTTTTGGGCCGGACCAGTGGTGTGCTCGTCACAGCCGACTTACGCCAGGGCCTGGGCCAAGCCGACGTGCTGATCGACTTCACCCGCCCCGAGGGCACGCTGGCGCATCTTGTTGTGTGTCGCGAACTGGGTGTGCGCATGGTCATTGGCACAACAGGGTTTTCAGCGGTGCAAAAGACCGAGATAGCTGAGCACGCGAGAGCCTTGCCCATCGTCATGGCTCCCAATATGAGCGTGGGGGTGAACGTCATGCTGCGCTTGTTGGACCAGGCCGCGCGGGCGCTTGACCAGGGCTACGACATTGAAGTGATTGAGACCCACCATCGCCACAAAATCGACGCACCCAGCGGTACGGCGCTGGGCATGGGCGAAACCTTGGCCAAGGCGCTGGGCCGCGAGCTCAAAGACTGCGCCGTTTATGCGCGTGAAGGTGTCACCGGCGAGCGCGACCCCGCCACCATCGGTTTTGCCACCGTTCGCGGTGGCGACATCGTGGGTGACCACACCGTGATGTTCGCGGGCACCGGCGAGCGCATCGAAATCACCCATCGCAGCAGCAGCCGCGCCAACTATGCCGCTGGCAGCTTGCGCGCTGCGCGCTATCTGATGACCCGAGCGCCCGGCCTGTATGGCATGGATGACGTGCTGGGTTTGAAGTCCTGACGATTCATCTGACCACCCGACGATGCAAGGTCTTTCGCACTTCTGGCAACAAAGCGACAGCGTGGGCCACGCCGTGTCGCTGCTCTTGTTGGCCATGTCGGTGTCGGCCTGGGTGGTGATCTTGTGGAAGGGCTG
>JAYVRO010000190.1:0-2008 GCA_043776165.1 Rubrivivax sp.
CAAGGGTTCTACGAGTCATCTTTCGATTTGCGCGAAGGTCTGGACGTCATCGAAACATCGACACCGCCTTTGCCCGATGAGCTGGAGCGCGAGTTCAAGCGTTTGGCCGGGCGTTGACGCGCCGTTGGTGCCATCCCGTTGGCGCCATGATTTGCACGACTTAAGCGCTTGGACTGCGCGGCGTGTTAGCTGCGCCATCGTCCATCCATGATTGCAGCAAGGTGTAGCCAACGGCAAGCACCACCGGGCCCACAAAAATGCCCACCAGACCAAAGGCCAGCAAACCGCCGATCACGCCTGAAAAAATCAAGAGCAGTGGCAAGTCAGCACCCATGCGAATGAGCATGGGACGCAGCACGTTGTCCAAGGTGGTGGCAACAATCGAGATGACCAACAAGAAAATGCCCGCAGCCATGTGGCCGCTGTAAAACACCCACACCACGGCCGGGATGAGGACCAGCGCCGGGCCGATCTGCGCGATGCACAACATGAACATCAGGGCCGTGAGCAACCCGGCAAATGGGACACCTGACACGGCCAAGCCGATACCGCCCAGAACCGATTGCACGGCCGCCGTCACGCCCACGCCCAGGGCCACACCACGAATGGCGCCACCCGCGAGCTTCACCGCGTCTTGCCCCCGTGTCCCCGCCAGTCTCTGGGCAAATCGCCGCACCAGGGCGGCGGCTTCTTCGCCTTTTGCGTACATCAAAGCGGCCACCACCACGGTCACGAGGAACTGCACCAGCAAAACACCCAAGCTGCCAACTTCAGCGACAAACCACCTGGTGACGGTGCCCGCATAAGGTGAAATTTTGGCCATCAAACCCTTGAGCCCAGCGTCTGAGGCTTGCTCCCACAGACCGGCCAAAACGCCGCCAACCAGGGGGAACTGGGACACCCAAGTCGGTGCCATGTCGGGCATCTCGTAGGTGGCGGCCACACGCGCCCAGCCCACGATGACATCGGCGTTGCCCACGATCGTGCCAATGGCTGCGGTGAGCGGCACGACCAATACCAACAGCAGCACCAATGACATCACCACCACCGCCAAGCTGCGTTTGCCCCACAGGCGGTTTTGAATGCGCAGCATCAACGGCCACGTGGCCACGACCACGGTGGCAGCCCAAATGCTCGGCCCCAGGAATGGTCGCAACACCCAGAGCGCGGTGCCGATGAGCAAGCCCAGGCACAGTACCGCCAAGGTCGTACGTGTCAAGTCATGTGAAACATTGGCCATGATGGATGGTCGGTGTTGGCTCAGCGCTTTTCGGAGTAAGGCTCCACCAGCTTGGCTTCCATGCGATAGCTGCTCGCACCCATGAACGAGTCACCCTTCACCCGTGTGAGCGTGCCGCTGATCCACACGGCGTCCATCGAGCGCACGCCCTTGGCCAACGTCTGCGGCAGTACGTGGATGACTTGGTTCGACGGCGGGGGCGGTGAGTGAATGCAAGCGCCAAAGTAGGGCACGAGCAAAAACTCCTTCAGCCCGGTGGGTGACTCTTCCAGGGGCACAACAAAACCGGGGATGCGCACCGGTTGGCCATCGAGCGCGGGGTTGGCCGGCGCGTTGTCCCAGACCTCGCGCACTTTTTTCATCAGTGCAATGGTCTTGGGGTCGGCGTCGTTCATGACACCGAAATTGGTGTCCTTGAATTCCTTCATCGGGTCCCAGCCTGGGGGCACGAGCTCTTCCCAATTCAGGACACGGTAGGGGCCGACAAACTGCGGTTTGGCTGCCGGTTTGGCCGCAGCCGCGGGCGCGCTGATGGGCGCGCTGGTGGGCGCGTTAATGGGCGCGTTAACGGGTGGCGCGGCGCCGGTGTTTTGTGCAACGGCGGGGGCCCAACACATAACAAGCAAGGGGGACAGGAGCAGGGCGATAAGGTGTTGCTTCATGGTGGTCTAAGCCCGAGGTGACAGCCCGTCGATGAGCGACAGGCGATAGGCGCGCAGTGCAGGCGCCAAGCTGGCAAGCATACCGGCCAGCAAGACGCCAACCAGC
>JAYVRO010000191.1:0-6456 GCA_043776165.1 Rubrivivax sp.
CGGCCTTCAAAGGCTTGGACGACTTTGTTGTTCTTGTCCAGCACCAGGGCCAGGGGCAACTTGCGCGGCTTGCCGCCCAGCGTATCGGCGTAGCCGGCATGGCCCATCCACACGCTGCGAAAGCGTTTGTTGCTGCCCAGCATCACGCTCAGAATGCGCTCGTACTCTTGCGCGTCGCTGAGCTTGTTATCCATGCTCACCGTCACCAGCTCAAAAGGTTTATCTTGCCAACCTGAAAAGTTAGCGCGGAGCTCGGGCATGACCTCGCGGCAGATCTGGCAGTCGGTGCGCCAGTAAAGCACCACGGTGACCCTGCCACGCCAGTCTTGAGTCGACACCGGTGCGCCTTGCAAGCTGGTGCCCTTGAGTGCAAAAACGCTACCCGGTGTGGGCAAGGCCAGTGCCGCAGATTCGGCCACAACGCCTGCTGTAGATCGGAATGACTTTTGTGCCGCCTGCGCGCTTTGGGTGGGCTGCGTGGGCTGCGCGAGAGCAAGTTCACCGCTCAGGGCTTGAATCGCGCTCAGCGAGGCCATGCAGGCCCAGCGCACTGAAAAACGACGCTGCACAAACATGGTGGGCCCTCCGGTGATTGGGTCGGTCGGCACAACGGCGCCGTTCTTACATCACCGTACGCAGAATCACCGCGGCAGGATGCCGGCGGCGAGACCAATGCTTCAGGCCCGACGTGGCGCCAACGTGATCAAGCCCACTCCACCCAGCACCACCACCGAGGCCAGGCTGAGCCGCCAACTCAGGCTTTCGCCGAGAAACACCACGCCCCCCAGCGCGGCCAGCACAGGCACGCACAGTTGCACGCCGGCCGCGCGGGTAGCGCTGATGTGCGGCAGCACCGTGTACCAAATGGCGTACCCGGCACCGGAGGCCAATGCGCCTGAAGCGACGGCCGCCAACACTGCGCGCTGGGTCTGCACCTGGCTCGCATCAAAATTCAGTGAATGAAAACCAACCACGCTGATGAGGCTGAGCAAGGCCGCTGGCGCCAGTGCCCAGACAAAGTTGCCTGCGGTATTGGCCAACGCATCAACGCTGCCGCGGCCACGCAGTGAATACACCCCCCAGGCCGCGCCGGCCAGCACCATGAGCAAGGCCGATGTCGCGCTGGGCGCGGCCACACCAGGCAGCAACAAGTAAATCAGGCCGCTTGCGGCGAGTAAAAAACCCAGCCCTTGTTGCATAGAGACACGCTCGCCACGCCAGAGCCCCATGCTGGTCATCGTGACTTGCACGCTGCCAAAAAGTATGAGTGCACCGGTGGCTGCGGTCAGCCCCAGGTAGGCAAAAGAAAACGCTACCGCATAGACCCACAAAGCCAATGCTGACCCCGGGTTGGCCGCCGAGCGGACCCGGCCCGTGCCAGTGTCACGCCGGTGCAACAACCAGGTCAAAAAAAGCGCACCCGAAGCCAATCGGATGAGCGTGAAGCTGGCAGCGTCCAGATGACCGGGCTGCAGCGCCATTCGGCACAACAGCGAATTGCCTGCAAACGCCAGCATGGCCAGCGCCGTGCGCAGCAGCAGCGGCATGTCAGCGTGGGCGCACAGAGCTGATGCGGTCGTTCCAGTTACGGTCCAGCAGATGTCGGCCAGGCCCGAGAACCACACACCGACCCTGGTAGTCAGCGTCGGTGCAGAACTCCCAGCGTCCACCCAGGATTTCAATTGACGATGTGCGGTCGTTGAAACCCGAGCCGACCAGGTTGGGCATCGCTTGGCCAACAAAAAGCTCACGGCCTTGAAAGTCAGCATGTTCAAAGAGCATCGCACCGCCCGTTGCGGGCACCGCCCGGTTGTCTTGCCCAAACACCGGGCGCAGTGACGTCAAGCCGTTGGCCAGCCTGCCACTGAGCACATACCGGCCAGGCACGAGCACGACACATTCGCCAGCGTAGTCGGCGTGTTGGCACAGTTGCCAGCGGCCGCGGTAGATGTCGACTGCCGTGGCCGTGTCGTTAAAGGCCTGGTTCGACAAACGAGGGTTGGCCTGCGACAAACCCAGGCGGTTTCCCGCGAAGTCAGCGCGCTCCCACAGCACCACGGCGTCGCCATCGGTGGGGGGGCGGCCAGGGTAGACGGGCGGCGGTGGTGGAAGTGGGGCCGGTGGCGCCATGGGTGGTGCAGGGGGTACCGGCGGGAAGGGCCGCACACCGCTTGGTTGGCCCACCAAGCGCATCGACATCACGGTGCCGCGCAAAGCGCCGGGAAGTTCAGCGTAGCGGCCCGGGCCCACGGTGATGCAAGCACCGCCAAATTGCGCTTGGGTGCAAAACTCCCACTGCCCGCGGCGCACCACCACCGACATCACGCGACCACCAATTCCGTAAGCTGAAAGGTTGGGTGTGTCGTTGCTGAGCGTGAGGCGCACACCGGCAAACTGCGGCTGGTCGTACAGCTCGACGTCGGGCGTTTGGGCCTTGGCCAAGGGAGCCACGCCAAGACAGGACAGTGCCAAAAACAAGGCCGTCAAGCGTCGCGTTAACCATGGCGTCAACGATGACATCAAGGACTGCAAAGACACCCGCGCCTGAACCGGCGCTTGAAACCAAAGTAGCCCCATGCCATGTCTCCTGAAAGGACTGGCGACCAAGAAGGTGGCCGCTGTTGATTGTCACGCCCATGTCACGCGCCAACCCCGGCGCCGGTTGACAGGGCCAGCACCCTACATGCTGCGCCGATACTGCCCGCCCACTTCAAACAGCGCATCAGTGATTTGCCCCAGCGAGCAGCAGCGCACGGCGTCCATCAACACGTCAAACACGTTGGCGTTGAGGATGACGGCTTGCTGCAATCGCGCGAGCATGGCGGGGGCTTCATGGGCATGGCGGGCATGAAAATCGGCCAAGCGCCTGAGCTGCGACTGCTTTTCTTCCTCGGTTGAACGCGCCAGTTCGATGCTCTGCGGTGCGGTCTCGGCGTGCGGGTTGCGAAAGGTGTTGACGCCGATGATGGGGTACTCGCCGGTGTGTTTTTGCATCTCGTAGTGCATGCTTTCTTCCTGGATCTTGCCGCGCTGATAACCCGTTTCCATGGCGCCCAAAACACCGCCACGCTCGGCGATTTTTTCGAACTCAGCGAGCACCGCTTCTTCGACCAATTCCGTCAACTCGTCGATGATGAAAGCGCCCTGGTTGGGGTTCTCGTTTTTGGCCAGGCCCCACTCGCGGTTGATGATCATCTGGATGGCCATGGCACGTCGAACGCTGTCTTCGGTGGGCGTGGTGATGGCCTCGTCAAAGGCGTTGGTGTGCAGGCTGTTGCAGTTGTCGTAAACGGCAATCAGCGCTTGCAGCGTGGTGCGGATGTCGTTGAACTGGATCTCTTGCGCGTGCAGGCTGCGCCCGCTGGTTTGCACGTGGTACTTGAGCTTTTGACTGCGCTCATTCGCCCCATAACGCTCCTTCATGGCCACGGCCCAAATGCGCCGGGCCACGCGTCCCAGAACGGTGTACTCGGGGTCCATGCCGTTACTGAAGAAAAAGCTCAGGTTGGGCGCAAAGTCGTCCACATGCATGCCACGCGCCAAGTAGGCTTCAACAAAAGTGAAGCCGTTGCTCAGCGTGAAAGCCAACTGGCTGATGGGGTTGGCCCCGGCCTCGGCGATGTGATAACCACTGATCGACACACTGTAAAAATTGCGCACATCGTGCTGCACAAAGTACTGCGCGATGTCGCCCATCACCTTCAGGCTGAACTCGGTCGAGAAGATGCAGGTGTTTTGCCCCTGGTCTTCTTTGAGGATGTCGGCCTGCACCGTGCCGCGCACATTGGCCAAGGTCCAGGCGCGAACCTTTTGCGTTTCGTCGTCAGTGGGTTCACGTCCGTTGTCGGCCTTGAATTTGTCGAGGTTCTGGTCGATGGCGGTGTTCATGAACATGGCCAAGATCGACGGCGCGGGGCCATTGATGGTCATGCTCACGCTGGTGGCGGGGTGTGTGAGATCGAACCCTGAATAGAGCACACCCATGTCATCGAGCGTGGCGATGCTCACGCCGGAGTTGCCCACCTTGCCGTAGATGTCGGGCCGTACGTCGGGGTTGTTGCCGTACAGCGTGACGCTGTCGAAAGCCGTGCTCAAGCGCTTGGCGGGCAGGCCTTCGCTCACCATCTTGAAGCGTCGGTTCGTGCGGAAAGCGTCGCCCTCGCCCGCAAACATGCGCGTGGGGTCCTCACCTTCGCGCTTGAAGGCGAAGGTGCCCGAGGTGTAGGGGAAGCTGCCGGGCACGTTGTCGAGCATCAGCCACTTGAGCACTTCGCCCTCGCACTCGTACTTTGGCAGGGCCACTTTGCGGATCTTGCTGCCTGACAGTGTGGTGTGCGTGAGCGCCGTGCGAAGCTCTTTGTCGCGAATCTTCACCACGTATTCGTCACCGGCATAAGCGCGCTGCATGTCGGGCCACAGGGCCAGCAGTTTCCGGGCCGGGCCATCGAGTCGTGTCAAACGTTGGTCGACCAAATCGTTCACGGCTTCAACGGCGCGGTGGCGCTCGGGTTTGTCGGTTTGCAACATGGCGGCGGTGGCGCGCAGTTGCTGGACTTCACGTGCCAAACGTGATTGCTGCAGCGCGCGTTTCTTGTAGCTGCGCACGGTGTCAGTGATGTCGGCCAGGTAGCGCACGCGCGCACCCGGCACGATGGGCACTTGGTGGGTGCTGTGCCGCGTGTTCACTGTGGGCAAACGACCTTGTTGCAGCGGCAGGCCCAGGTCAAGCAAGCGCGGCAACAGGGCCTGGTAGAGAGCGGTCACACCGTCGTCGTTGAAGCGACTGGCCATGGTGCCAAACACGGGCATCAGTTCGGTGGGTGTTTTCCAGGCTTCCTTGTTGCGCTGCACCTGTTTGGCGACGTCGCGCAGGGCGTCGGCCGCGCCTTTGCGGTCGAACTTGTTGATGGCCACAAACTCGGCGAAGTCGAGCATGTCAATTTTCTCGAGCTGGCTGGCAGCGCCAAACTCCGGCGTCATCACGTACATGGGCACATCGACCAAGGGCACGATGGCCGCGTCACCTTGGCCGATGCCCGACGTCTCGACCACGATCAAGTCAAAGCCTGCGACCTTGCACGCAGCCAACACGTCGGGCAGGGCTTGGCTGATTTCGCTGCCAAAGTCGCGTGTAGCCAGGCTGCGCATGAAGACACGCTGGCCGTTGCCAATGCTGCCGCCGGGCCGCCCCAAGGCGGCACGCGCCCCCTCGGGGGGCAGTGAAGTCCGCGCAGCGGCGAGCGTGGGGGCCCAAGGTCCGATCGCATTCATTCGGATGCGGTCACCCAGCAGTGCGCCACCGCTTTTGCGCCGCGAAGGATCGATGCTGATGATGGCCACGCGCAGCGCGTCACCTTGGTCCAGACGCAAGCGACGGATGAGCTCATCGGTGAGGCTGCTCTTGCCCGCACCACCGGTGCCGGTGATGCCGAGCACAGGTGTTCTGGACGCCTTTGCGGCAGCCGTCAACGCGAGCTTGAAGCCGACGTCTGCGCGGCCGTTTTCCAGGGTCGTGATGGCTTGTGCCAACGCGCGCCAGGCGCTCTCACTGTGGCCTTGCAGGGCCTCAATGGAGTTGGGCGCGTGCGGCGACAAGTCAACATCACAGCGCATGACCATCTCGCCAATCATCCCCGCCAAGCCCATGCGCTGGCCGTCCTCAGGGCTGAAGATGCGTGCCACGCCATAGCCTTGCAGCTCGGCAATTTCAGTCGGCACGATGACACCACCGCCGCCGCCAAACACTTGGACATGGGCGCCACCACGCGCGCGCAGCAAGTCGACCATGTACTTGAAGTACTCGATGTGCCCACCTTGGTAGCTGCTGATGGCAATGCCTTGCGCATCCTCTTGCAATGCGGCGGTGACGACTTCGTCCACCGAGCGGTTGTGTCCCAAGTGGATGACCTCGGCGCCCATGCCTTGCAAGATGCGCCGCATGATGTTGATGGCCGCGTCGTGGCCGTCAAACAGACTCGCTGCGGTGACGAAGCGCACTTTGTGCACGGGGCGGTACTCGGCAAGGGCTTTGAATTCAGCGGACAAGTCGGTCATGGTGCGGCACTCAGATGGGGACAAAACGGTGGCGACGGACAGCGGCAGGTTCCGCGACTGCTGGATTGACGTTTACGTCAACGTCAACCAGGGGCTGCATCATGCCATCGTGGCTTGTCTGTCACTAACATGTATCAGCCGCCCTATCGTTTTCCCGTGCTTGAGGGTGCCAAGACGGTTGCGCGGTTCTTGCGCTGCAACAATTGCGCGGCAACCTCGGCCCTGAGAACCCCCTGCATGAGCTTCCTCGCCATCGACATCGGCAACACGCGCCTGAAGTGGGCTTTGTATGACCTGCCGCGCCCGGGCGCCACGCTCTTGCAACAAGGCGCTGTGTTTCTGGAAACCATTGATTCCCTGGCCGACACCGAATGGCAAAACCTGCCCGCGGACGCACACGCA
>JAYVRO010000192.1:0-6456 GCA_043776165.1 Rubrivivax sp.
TCGGGGCGCAGGGTGAGCGCGTCGCCATTCATACTGTCGATGAAGGAGTACATCTCTTTCTCGACGATATCGGTCACCTCACCCAGACCGCGGACAAAAAGCGGCGTGGGCTCGACGATGGGCACGCGCACGTTCAAATAGCCGTAGCGGCGCATGAGCGAACGCACGATGTCTTCAAACCACTCCCAGCGCGCTGACTCGGGTGGCAAGATGTCGTTCATGCCTTTCACGGCACGAAGCGATGTGACGGGCGGCGCAGTAGGCGCTGGATAGTTGGGGTTCAAATCAGACATGTCAAATGAAACGTTAATGCGGTTCGCCTCGCCACGCGCGCCGGCAACAGCACAGGACGGGGAACGTCAATGCGCAGTCGCGCTGCCAAAACGACGTTCGATGTAGTTCTCAACAATTTGATGGAACTCGGCGGCAATGCCGTCACCGCGCAAGGTCATGGCCTTTTGCCCGTCGATGAAGACAGGCGCTGCGGGCGCTTCACCGCTGCCGGGCAAGCTGATGCCGACGTCGGCATGTTTACTTTCGCCCGGGCCGTTAACGATGCAGCCCATCACAGCTACGCGCAGGTTTTCGACACCGGGGTAGCGGCTCTTCCACACCGGCATCATCGCGCGCAGGTGGTCATCGATTTGTTTGGCAAGTTCTTGGAATGTCGAGCTTGTTGTGCGACCACAGCCTGGGCAAGCCGTGACGCTGGGGTTGAAAGTGCGCAAGCCCAGGGACTGCAAAATCTCCAACGCCACCACGACCTCTTGCGTGCGCGCTTCGCCGGGCTGCGGTGTGAGACTCACACGGATCGTGTTACCAATACCTTCTTGCAGCAGCACCGCCAGGGCCGTGCTGGACGCGACCGTGCCTTTGGTCGACATGCCCGCCTCAGTCAGCCCCAGGTGCAGCGCGTAGTCGCAACGTTTGGCCAACGCGCGGTAAACAGCGATCAAGTCTTGCACTCCGCTGACCTTGCAACTGATGATGATCTGCTCGGGCCGCAAGCCCAGGCTTCGCGCTGCTGCGGCCGAGCTGAGTGCCGACTGAATCAGCGCTTGGTACATCACCTGCTTGCCGTCCCAAGGCGCCGCACGCTGCGCGTTCTCGTCCATCAGCGCGGCCAAGAGCTCCTGGTCGAGGCTGCCCCAGTTGACACCGATGCGCACGGCTTTGTCATAGCGCACAGCGGCTTCAACCATCAGCGCAAATTGGCGGTCGTGTTTGTCGCCTTTGCCCACGTTGCCCGGGTTGATGCGGTACTTGCTAAGGGCTTGCGCCATGGCCGGGTAGTCGGTCAGCAGGCGGTGACCGTTGTAATGAAAGTCACCGACCAAGGGCACGTCAATGCCCATGCGGTCAAGTTGCTCGCGGATGTAGGGCACCGCCTGCGCGGCCTCGGGCGTGTTGACTGTGATGCGCACCAGCTCCGAGCCCGCCAGGGCCAGTTCCTTGACTTGAATGGCCGTACCGATGGCATCCACGGTGTCGGTGTTGGTCATGGACTGCACGCGCACAGGTGCGTCGCCACCAATCGTCACCACACGCTGGCCCCAACGAACCTGGGCTTGGCGCGTGCGCCTGGCCGCAGGCGCGGCCAGGTCAATGGCTTCAATTGGCTCAGGCAAGTTGGCGCTGTTCACGGGCTGATCAGTCATCAGTTCAGCTCCAGCCGCGCAACGTTTTCTCGTGTGCCCGCAGCAACGTCCACGGGTTTGCCGCGAAACTGCACTTGGGTGACTCCCGCATTGCCAATGACTAAACGCAGCGGCGGCGCACCGTCGAGGCCCACCGGCTCGCTGGGCAGCACGATGCGCGACAGCAGCAAATTGCCTTTGCCATCGCGCACTTCGATCCACGAAGACTCCGTTGTGGTGATCTGCAACGCTGAAGCCGCCAGTCCCAGGCTCCCAACTTGCGCTGCAGCGGCAGGCCCGTTGGCAGACATGGACGTCAACGCGGCAGGCTCTGCAGCACCAGAGACAAGCCGTGCCGACACAGGGCTCGGTGCTGAGGCTGAGGAGACCAAGGACGTGGTCGAAGCAGCCTGCGGCGCAGCTGTTGCCAAGGCGCTATTCACGTCGGGAATTGATGGCGCAGCGGCCGTCGGCGCCACTGTGGCTGCGGACTTGAAAAGAGACAGGGGTACAAAGTAGGTTGCCGCAGCAGCCACCAACAGGGCCAGCCCGGTCCAGATCAATGAACGCTGCGCCATGGCCAAGACGCCGGGCTCGTCGCGCGATGGGCGGTCACGAAAAGGGGCGTTGAGCGTGCCCGTAACGTTGCCCAGCTCCATCACCACGGGCTGAGGCAAAAGCGCCAACACCGGCTTGGCGTCGATGCGCAAGGCGCGGCAGACCGATTGCGCCAGCGCCCGTGTAAAGATGGTGCCCGATAGGTCTTCGTAACGGTCACGTTCCAAGGCTTCGAGCTTGCGCGGTGCAACCTTGATCGAGGCGGCCAAGGCGGCAATGTGCAGGCCTTGTTTTTCACGCGCAGCACGCAACAAACCACCGGCCGTGTTGCCCGCACTCGCCGAAGTACCACCCAGCTCATTGCCCATCAAAGCGTCCCCGTTCAAACTGCAAGGCCTCAGGCGACTGCGGGAACCGGTCGCGAAGTTCACGCCCGAGTTGCGTCACCGCTGCTGTATTGGCCAAGCGATGCTCGATGCGCGCGGCGAGCCACAAAGACTGCGCGTTGACCTGGTCGAGATTGACATTGATGCGCCGAACATAAAAACGCGCGCGCTCAAGCTCATTGCGCTGCAGCAGCACTTCAGCCAGGTTGTAGGCAGTCCCTGGGTTGGACGGATCGAGCTCGTAAGAACGCGACAAAGAACGTTCAGCTTCCAGCCATTTGCCTTGACGCGCTTGGCAAATACCCTGGGCAAAAGTCGTGCGTACCGCACTGGCGTACTGCGGCAGCGCGAGCGCAATTTGGTACTGTTTTTCGGCATCATCAAAACGCTGCTGTTGGCAGAGAAACCAGCCGTAGTTGTGCCGTGTGTCGCCGTCTTGCCCGTTGAGCTGCAAAGCACGCTGAAAGCTCTCTTCGGCAAAACGGTTTTCCCCCATGCTGGCGTAGATCAAGCCGCGCAAGTTGTGGGCGTCAAAAGCGTCTGGTTTGGCCACGAGTGCCAGCTTGACCTCGTCAAGCGCGGTGCTGGTTTGCCCGCGACTGAAGTAAGCCGATGCCAGCTCAAGGCGCGTGCGCGCACGGCGATCAGCGTCGGTTTGATCAGACTCCGTTCGAATGTCGCGTTGCGGCGTGCCGTTGCCGTCGGTCACTGTCGTTGCGCAACCCAGCAACTGCAGCGCGCCCACCCCCACGAGCGTCAAGAGCCGTGTCCGCGCCAACGTCAGCGACAGACCCGGCGACAACAGTTCCCAACGTTTCATCTGACACTCTCCTCGGGCAGGAAGGCTTGAATCGGGATGACCGCACGGCGTTTGCCCAAACGCGCCACAGCGTTGGTGCGGTCTTGCACCTCGCCCGCCAACTGTCCGCAGGCCGCGTCAATGTCCTCACCCCGCGTCTTGCGCACGGTGGTGACGATGCCTGCGGCTTGCAAAACGGCGGCAAAAGCCAACACGCGATCGCGCGACGAGCGGTGCAGTCCCGACGCGGGAAACGGGTTGAAGGGAATGAGGTTGAGTTTGCAAGGCGTGTGCGCAAGGAGGGTCACCAGTTCGCGTGCCAGTTCGGGCGTGTCGTTCACACCGTCGAGCATGCAGTACTCGAAGGTGATGAAATCGCGCGGCGCAGCCGTCAAATAGCGCTGGCATGCGGCCAACAACTCTTGGATCGGATATTTGCGATTCAACGGCACCAAGCTCTCGCGCAATGCATCATTGGGCGCGTGCAGCGAAACTGCCAAAGCGACGGGGCAATCGTCGCGCAAACGGTCGATCATGGGCACCACACCCGAGGTCGAAACCGTGACGCGACGGCGTGACAAACCATAGCCATGGTCGTCCAACATCACGCGCAGCGCAGGCACCAATGCGGCATAGTTTTGCAGTGGCTCGCCCATGCCCATCATCACCACGTTGTCGACGGCGCGTTCGCCAACGGACAAGTTCAAACGTTGGCGCGCCTGCTCGCGCAGGCGGTGCTCGGCAAACCAGAGTTGCGCGACGATTTCGCCGGTGCGCAGATTTCGACTGAAGCCTTGATGCCCGGTAGAGCAAAACCGGCAACCCACAGCACATCCGGCTTGTGATGAGACACACAAGGTGCCGCGATCGGCCTCGGGGATGAAGACCGTTTCAACAGCGTCGCCTTGGCCCACATCGAACAGCCACTTCGTGGTGCCATCGGCCGAAACATGCTCACTGATCAACTTCAAAGGTGCCACCTGCGCGACCCCTGAAAGCTTGCTGCGCAGCGACTTGGCCAAGTCCGACATCTGATCAAAATCCGCCGCGCCTTTTTGGTGTATCCAGCGAAAAAGCTGGACGGCACGAAAGCGCTTTTCCCCCAGCCCGGCCACATAGGTAGCCAGACCCTCAAGATCGAAGTCAAGCAGGTCGATCACGGGGATGCCTTGACCATGCCAATGGGTAGGGGCGCGGCAGCGTTCAGAGCGGCTTGCTCAGCGGCTGTAGACGTTCATGGCGGGAAAGAAGAAAGCCACTTCGACAGCGGCGGTTTCCGGCGCGTCGGAGCCGTGCACTGCATTGGCATCGATGCTGTCAGCAAAGTCAGCGCGGATCGTGCCGACGTTGGCCTTCTTGGGGTCGGTGGCGCCCATCAGGTCGCGGTTCTTTGCGATGGCGCTTTCACCTTCGAGCACGGTGATCATCACTGGGCCGGAGATCATGAAAGTGACCAAGTCATTGAAGAAGGGACGGGCTTTGTGAACTGAGTAAAACGCCTCGGCGTCACCACGCGAGAGGTGCGCCATCCTGGCGGCAATGACGCGCAAGCCAGCGCCTTCGAAACGAGCATAGATTTGACCGATGACGTTCTTGGCCACAGCGTCGGGCTTGATGATGGAAAGTGTGCGTTCGATGGCCATGAAAAATTGCTCCTGCGAGGTTTGGTTGAATCGTTAACAAAGCTTTTGATTTTAGCTTGCGAGGCGCTGCTTTCGAGACGCTCAGACTCAGCGACCACGGCCACCACGGCCCTTGCCGCCGCCAGGGCCGCGACCGCCCCGGCCGCCGCCGCCGGCTTTGCGCTGGAGAGCATCGGCGCCGATGTAACCCACCGACGTTTTCATCGGATCAGGTTGACGTGAACCGTCTGGCGCGCGGCCACCCGTGCGCCCTTGTCCACCGGCATTTCTGCCGCTGCGTCCGCCACCGTTGCCGAAGCCGCCGCCGCCTGAGTTACCCCCGCCACCGCCGCCTCCATTGCGACGCCCTGGCTGCTTTTGCACAAATCGTTTGTCGTAGGTTTGTTGCATAGGGTCTGGAATCGGCCCGTCTTCAGACAACTCGTGCCGAGGTGATCGCGCTTGTTGCATGGCGCGCTTATCGAAAGTCTGCTGTAGCGGGTTCGGGATCGGCCCGTCCTCAGGCAACTCTCGCCGCTGCGAGCGCACTTGCTGAATGGCGCGCCGGTCAAAGGTTTGTTGCAAGGGGTTGGGAATGGCACCACGATGTTCTTGATCGAAGTCATCGTTGTGCTCGCGGCCGCTACCGTCCTTGGCGCCTTGCGCCAACGCCTCATCGCGACGCGGAGGTCGCTCGGCGCGAGGACGCCGATCAGGGCCACGGTCGGGACCACCGCCCGGGCCGGGTTCGCTACTTCGCTCACGCCCTCGTTCGTTCCCTCGTTCGACAATTCGTTCATTGGGTCGCTCCCCGGCATGCTCACCCTTGGCCCGCCTGCCCCCCCTGCGGCCGCGTCGTGGGCCCTCGTCCTCTGGCCGGGCGCCACGCGCCTCCTGGCGCGGCGCCCGTTCTTCGTGGGTCATGTTGCGAAGGATGCCCACATCCGAGTCGCTCAGATCGACCCACACGCCACGGCGCAGGCCGCGCGGTAGAACGACTGAGCCATAGCGGATGCGTATGAGGCGGCTCACGGCATGTCCGACCGATTCAAAGAGCTTTCGCACTTCGCGGTTGCGACCTTCATTGATGACCACCCGGTACCAGTGGTTCACACCCTCGCCACCACCGTCTTCAATGCTCTTGAAAGCCGCCGACTGGCCGTCAATCTCGACACCTTCGAGCAAGCGCGCACGCGCTGCATCGTCCAACACACCGAGTGAACGCACAGCGTATTCGCGCTCGATGCCAAAGCGCGGGTGCATCAAACGGTTGGCTAGCTCACCTGAATTGGTAAAAAGCAGCAGGCCTTCAGTATTGATGTCCAGTCGGCCCACCGACTGCCACTTGCCGTGGTGCAAACGGGGCAGGCGGCGAAATACCGTGGGACGCTGCTGCGGGTCGTCGTGCGTGACCACTTCGCCAGCGGGTTTGTGATAAGCAATGACACGCGGCG
>JAYVRO010000193.1:0-6451 GCA_043776165.1 Rubrivivax sp.
GCCGCGCGCGTGCCTGAGCTGCCCACCGCAGCCGACCTGGACCTACCGCTGCTGTTCGACGAAGAAAATCCAGAGCCATTGCCGTTGGCATCGCCCGCCACCGAGGTGATGGCAGGAATTGTTGCTGCGCCCATCGAGCCAGACTTCGATCTGGATCTGTCGGCCTTTGAGGCGACGCCCGTTGGCGAATTGGTGGAGCTGGATGACTTGCAAGGACTGACGCAAGCCGTTGACATTGAACCAACGCAAGAGCCCGAACAACTGCTTGAAGTGGCAGAAACCCAGGAGCTGGACTTCGCCGCTTTTGACGCCTTTGCGTTGACGCCGCCTGTTGACTCGATTCAAGACTTGGCCAGTGAGCCGGTGCTGATTGCCGAGCCTTTGCCCGTTGAATTACCACTTGAACCCGCACCGAATTCGGTCGAGTCCGCGACCACGTTCCAGGTGCTTTCTGCAGAACCTACTGTTTTCCCTGAGCCCGAGCCTGAGCCCGAGCCCGAGCCCGAGCCCGAGCCCGAGCCCGACGAAGAACCTGTGAAGCTCATAGGCGACTTGCGTATCGGCATTCCGCTGTTCAATATTTTTCTCAACGAAGCAGACGAACAGTCGCGTCGCCTGGTGACTGATCTGGCCGAATGGGCGCTCGAGTTCCCGCTGCGACCGGTGTCTGAAAATGCTGTGGCGTTGGCGCATTCCTTGGCTGGTAACTCGGCTACCGTGGGTTACAACGATTTGTCTGCGTTGGCGCGCCAGCTTGAGCATGCTCTGATGCACTCACAGGGTCACGGTGTGGGTCGCCAAGGAGAGGCAGAACTTTTCAATGATGCCGCCGAAGAGATTCGGCGCTTGTTGCATCAGTTTGCGGCTGGATTCCTCAAGCCAGCATCACCTGAGTTGTTAGTCCGACTGGCGAACCACGAGCACTGGCCCGCGCACGAAGTGGCGCGGAGCCCGGCGCAAGCGATGGTGCCGGTCGAGCCTTTGCAGCGCGACAGTCGCAACGACGCTGAGGCCGACATTTTTGGGCGCGACATCGACGCCGTGGACGCGCTCGACGCCGAACTGTTGCCTATTTTTGAAGAAGAGGCAGAAGAGCTTTTGCCGCAGCTCCAGCAGCGCATGAGTGATTGGCATCGCCAACCTCAAGACCGTGAGTCCGCGCAGGCCTGCATGCGCACCCTGCACACTTTCAAGGGCGGTGCGCGCTTGGCAGGCGCCATGCGCTTGGGTGAGATGGCCCATCGTTTGGAAACCGACATCGAAGCCTTGCTGGGCTCGCCCCACGTTCTGGCCCATCAGCTCGACCCTTTGCAAGCGCAGGTCGATCACATGGCAGGCGCGCTCAAGGGCTTGCGTCAAGGTGTTGTGGTGCAGCCGCTGGTGGAGCCAACGGTGGCGCCCGTTTCGCTCGCGCCGGCCGATGGTGCTGGCGCTGAGCAGCAAGCTTTGGTCCAGGTGCCGCACGACGACGTTGCCTCAGCTGCTGGGCTTGGTCAGGCCGGTACACAAGCCCATGCGGAATTGGCGTCGAAACCAGAACCGGAAACAGAACTGGAACCGCTGCAACAGATCACGCTGCCCGATGCAGGCGTGACTGCTGCGCTCGCGTCGCAAACGTTGCCAGTTGCTCCAGCGCAAACCGCCAGCATCGACTGGGGCCGGTTTGCCAGCGCGGGCAACGAGCCGGCCCCAACGACGGCAGTTCCTCCCAGTGCTTCCACTGGCGTGGTGCGGGTGCGGGCGGGACTTATTGACCGCTTGGTCAACAGCGCTGGCGAAGTGAGCATCACGCGCGCGCGCATCGAATCCGACGTGCGTCAGCTCCAGGGCTCCTTGGTGGACCTCACCGACAGCCTGGAGCGCATGCGCCGCGAATTGCGCGACATCGAACTGCAAGCCGAGACGCAGATCAGCTCGCGCATTGAAGCCGCCAAAGCCTCGTCGCAGGCCTTTGATCCCTTGGAGATGGATCGGTTCACGCGTTTGCAAGAGCTCACGCGGATGATGGCCGAGTCGGTCAATGACGTGGCCACCTTGCAGCGTGGCTTGCAGCGCAGCTTGCAGTCCACAGAAGACCAACTCGCCGCGCAGTCACGCTTGACGCGTGAGATGCAAGACGACTTGCTGCGCACGCGCATGGTCGAGTTTGAAAGCATGGCCGATCGCCTGTACCGCGTTGTTCGCCAGACAGCGCGTGACACCGGCAAACAGGTGCGCCTGGACATCGTGGGTGGCGCCATCGAGGTCGACCGAGGGGTGCTTGAACGCATGGCCGGCCCGTTCGAACACTTGCTGCGCAACAGTGTTGTGCATGGTGTCGAAATGCCCGATGCGCGCATTGCCGCCAGCAAAGACGGCGTGGGCACGATCATCGTCACCGTCACGCAGGCGGGCAATGAAGTCGTGGTTGAAGTTGCCGACGACGGTGCCGGGTTGAACTTGCCGCGCATTCGAGAACGCGCCGTCGAGCGTGGTTTGCTGGACGCCGCGCACAACGCCAGCGATGCCGAGTTGGCACAGCTCATTTTTGTGCCGGGTTTCACCACTGCCCAAACTGTCACAGAGTTGGCTGGTCGTGGCATTGGCATGGACGTCGTGCGCGCCGAGGTCAACGCCATGGGCGGGCGCATCGAAAGCCACAGTACACCGGGCCAGGGCATGCGTTTGCGTCTTGTCTTGCCTCTGACCACTGCGGTGACGCAGGTCGTGATGTTGCGTTGCGGTGAGTTGCGTGTGGCCGTGCCCTCGACCTTGGTTGAAGTGGTGCGCCGCGTGCCCACTGAACAAGTGCGGCAAGCGCACGAGCGTGGCAACTTGCCCGTGGGCGACGAGGCAGTTCCTTTCTTCTGGCTGGCTGCGCTGGTTGAGGGCGAGGCCTTGGCGCCTTACAGCGGGCGCTCGCAGGCCGTTGTCATCGTGCGCAGCGCCTCACAGCGCGTGGCTTTGCACGTCGACGAAGTCATTGGCAACCAAGAAGTGGTTGTCAAAAACCTGGGGCCGCAGCTCTCGCGCATGCCTGGTTTGGCCGGCGTGACGCTGCTGCCTTCCGGCGTTGTGGCCCTGATCTACAACCCTGTGGCCTTGTTGGCGCTGTACGGCGACGCCTTGATTCGTGCCCGCTCGCAAGCCACGCCGCTGGCCGAGCCAACCGTTGTGACGAGCCCCGCCAGCACCCATGACCAACGCCCCTTGGTGATGGTGGTGGACGACTCACTCACGGTCCGCCGGATAACGCAGCGATTGCTCGAACGTGAAGGTTACCGCGTCAGTCTGGCCAAGGATGGCATTGAAGCGTTGGAGCGTTTGTCCCACGAGCGCCCCATGGTGATGTTGTGCGACATCGAGATGCCGAGAATGGACGGCTTTGAGCTGGTGCGCACCATGCGCGCCGACGCTGAGCGTGCGTCGATTCCTGTGATCATGATCACCTCACGCATCGCGCAAAAGCATCGTGACCATGCAGCGCATTTGGGCGTCGAGCATTACCTGGGCAAGCCCTTCTCTGAGGAAGCGTTGATGACCTTGGTGAAGCAGTACCTGACAGTACAGCAAAGGCTGGCCAACGCAGTATCTTGAGCGCGGCCAAGCGCAAGTTGGCAACGCGATGCGCCGCGATTCGAACAAATTCAGACGGTTGTTGAAGGGTTTGTCCACATCCCTGATCGCGCGGTCTGAATAAAATGCGCCTATGTCTTCCGGCGCCCGCATCGATCTCACCAACCAGTTCTTGATTGCCATGCCGGGCATGGCCGACGAAAACTTTGAAGGTGCCGTGGTCTATTTGTGCGAGCACAACGAAAAGGGCGCGCTGGGTTTGGTCATCAACAAGCCCATCGACATCAAACTGCGCAACTTGTTCGAGAAGGTCGAGTTGCAACTCGACCGTGCTGAATTGGCCGAACAACCGGTCTACTTTGGCGGCCCTGTGCAAACTGAACGTGGTTTTGTTTTGCACGAGCGCATCGGGCACGACGGCGCAGGCTACAACTCCACGATGTCCATTCGCGGTGGGCTGGAGATGACGACCAGCAAAGACGTGCTTGAAGCCTTGGCCAATGGCGCTGGGCCATTGCGAGTCCTGATCACCCTGGGCTACAGCGGCTGGCAAGCCGGGCAACTGGAAGACGAGATCAGCCGCAACGGCTGGCTCACCGTGGACGCCGACCCTGCCATCATCTTTGATACCCCCGTGGCCCATCGCCATGACCGTGCGTTGGCGCTGTTGGGGTTTGATCCGCGCATGCTGTCTCAAGACGTGGGGCACGCATGACCCTGGTGTCGGCCAGCGCCAGTCGTGTAGCGCGGCCCCAAAGCTTTTTGGCTTTTGACTTTGGCAGTCTGCGCGTGGGCACTGCCACGGGTAATTCGTTGCTGCGCCAAGCCCAGGCCCTGAAGACCGTGGCGGCCGTGGGCAATACGCGCATGGCGATGATTGAGCGGCTGATCAAACAATGGCAGCCTGACGCGCTGGTGGTGGGAGTGCCATTTCACCCCGACGGTGCGGCGCACGACAACACGCGCAAGGCGCGGCGCTTTGCGCGCCAGCTCAAGGGTCGCTTTCATTTGCCCGTGCACGAGGTGGACGAACGCTACAGCACCACCGAGGCGCTGCAAGCTGGCGCTGCCGATGTTGACGCCGCGTCGGCAGCCATCATCCTTGATCAATTTTTGCGGAACCTACCGCGTGAACCTGAACCCCGTGATGCCTGACACCCCTGTGCTCAACGCCGAGGCCCTGTACGCCGACTTGCTGCGCGGTGTAGGCGCGATCCTGCCGGTGGGCGGTGTGTTGGTGGGCATTTGGTCTGGCGGCGCTTGGTTAGCCCAGCGCCTGCACAAGGACCTGGGTTTGCTTGGTGCGCCCGGCCTCATCAGCAGCACCCTGCACCGCGACGACTACAGCTCGCGTGGCCTGTCGCGCGCGCGCGGTGCCACTCAGTTGCCCTTTGCCATAGACGGCCAACACATCGTGTTGATCGACGACGTTCTGTACACGGGCCGCACCATCCGCGCAGTGGTCAATGAGTTGTTTGACTTCGGACGCCCTGCCAGCGTGTCCTTGGCCGTGATGGTAGAACGCGCAGGGCGCCAACTGCCCGTTGCGGCGGCTTTTGCGGCCGTGCGATTGGAGTTGCCAGAGGCGCAACGCCTATCACTCGAGCGTGATGACGCCGGTGTGCTGAGCCTGGTCGTCAGTCCACCCGCGATCGCGTCCTGAACGCCGCCATGCTCTCTCGGCGCAACCCCCAGCTCAACAGTCACGGCGAGCTCATCCATTTGTTGTCCATCGAAGGCCTGCCCAAGGCCGTGATGGAGCAAATTTTGGACACCGCCGGCACCTTCCTCAGTGTCAACGAACGTGAGGTCAAGAAAGTGCCTCTGCTGCGCGGAAAAAGCATTTTTAATCTCTTCTTTGAGAACAGCACGCGCACCAGAACAACGTTCGAGATTGCTGCAAAGCGTCTGTCGGCCGACGTCATCAACCTCGACATTGCGCGCTCGTCCACGGCCAAAGGCGAGAGCCTTTTGGACACCATTGCTAACTTGTCGGCCATGCACGCCGACATGTTCGTGGTGCGCCACAGTGAAAGCGGCGCGCCTTACTTGGTGGCGCAACACTGCGCGCCGCATGTGCACGTCATCAATGCCGGTGATGGGCGCCATGCGCACCCCACGCAGGGGCTGCTCGACATGTACACCATTCGCCACTACAAGCGCGACTTCACGCAGCTCAGCGTGGCCGTTGTGGGCGACATTGTTCACTCGCGTGTGGCCCGTTCCGACATCCATGGTTTGACGCTCTTGGGCGTACCCGATATCCGCGCAGTGGGCCCTAAAACGCTGGTGCCCAGCGACTTGCGCGACATGGGCGTGCGCGTGTGCCACGACATGAACGAGGGCATTCGCGGCGCTGACGTGATCATCATGCTGCGTTTGCAAAACGAACGAATGACTGGCGCCATGTTGCCCAGCGCTGGCGAGTTTTTCAAGAGCTGGGGCCTCACACCCGAGAAGCTGGCGCTGGCCAAACCCGATGCCATCGTCATGCATCCCGGCCCCATCAATCGCGGCGTTGAAATTGATTCAGCGGTGGCCGACGGCAGCCACAGCGTCATCCTTCCACAGGTGACTTTCGGTATCGCCGTTCGCATGGCGGTGATGTCCACCATCGCGGGCAACGCAGCATGAAGATCCTTATTCGTGGTGGTCGTGTGGTCGACCCGGCTTCGGGGCGTGATGAAGTCACTGACCTGAGCATTGCCGCTGGCCGCATCGTGGCCATCGGTGCAGCCCACACCGACTTCGCGGCCAACCGAGTGATCGATGCCACCGGCTTGGTGGTGGCGCCCGGACTGGTGGACTTGGCCGCAAGATTGCGCGAACCCGGACAAGAGCACGAAGGCATGTTGGAAAGTGAGTTGGCGGCTGCGGCGGCTGGTGGCGTCACCAG